>CAMYZD010000056.1 GCA_947303735.1 uncultured Bacteroidales bacterium
CCCATATCCGTCACATTCGAAGTGTTGAAGTTGGAGACATCAAGGCTTGTCAAGCTGAAGCATAAGTAAAACATGCGGTTCATATTCGTCACATTCTCAGTATTGAACCCTTCACCAAAGTCAATCTCTTCTATTGAGGATTCAAGACGGTATGTTGTAGAATTAAATCTTCCCCGGAACATTCCATTGCAATAAGGATTGGCATTTATCGTACTGGCACTGGTGGAGACTCTCCATGTTGTGCCGTCCAGATTACCATAGATGGGGACAGGAGAGTTAGCAGTGGAAAGCAATGTGCCTGAGGAAACAGAGCTGTTGTACTCGAATACTACGGCTGTAGCATTGTCGGGGATGGCGGCATTGAATGTCGGGCCGTCCACCAGTTCTGCGGCGAGGATTTGGGTCAGCTGGTCTACATTGAGGGTGACGGTGGTGTAGGTGTTGGGTGTGAGGGCTACGCCATTCTTGGCAAGCTCATAATAGTAGCCGTTGGTGGTGGTGAGGGTGATGGTGACGTTGTCCGAAGTAAAGGCGGGGACGTAGATGTCGAAGGCGGACTGGGCTCTGGCTGCAAGGGTGACGTTGGTGGCTCCCGACAGGCGGAGGGAGACAGCGTGCGATGCATCAGAGGAGAGAGTGATGCCGTCGTCCGAAGCACCGTTGACCGTGGCAGTGCCCGCGCCGCTCAGATAAGCGTTGGCGGCCTCTATTTTCAGGCTGCCGAGCGTCATGTCGCTGTCCGTATTGTTGTTGACTACCACATGCACGATAGAGCAGAGGTTGTAGAACTGTAGTGTGCTGCCCTCGGTGAAGGCACCCATGGGGGCATCCACGCGCTGGTGGCCGTCCACCACCTGGTAACGCTGCGTGGCGGGCAGGGTGACAGGTATGGTGGCACTGTTGGTGATGTTGCTGCCCGGTGTCACCAACGAGGCGGGGAAGATGGCACGGTAGCTGTCGTCACCCACCACGTCGGCTATCTGTGCCGATGAGCCTGATGCTGCCGAGATGGGATAGGCGGCGTTGTTGACATACACCTGGTCGCCGTTGTTCCAGCAGGGATAGTGGTCGTCGATGTAGGTCTTGCCGGGCTGGCTGATGACGGCTCCTAGGGTGACCAGTTCCTGTTCTTTCTGGCAACTAGAGGCCAACAGAACGGCTGCAATAAGAGTGGAGAGGAATAATACTTTCTTCATGGTGTGTAGGATTTAAAGGTTAGCTGTATCGCGCATTAGGGTTGCCACTGGGCATGTCCCAGCTGTCTGCCCCATAGCGGGTCGTGTTGGCGTTTCCTTCATTTTGTACACCGGAAGTCTGGTAACCAGCCTCCACGCGGGCATTTAACACCTCTACGACTGGGGATTCGTAATTGTACTTGAAATTGTTTTCTTTCATGTTTTTAAGTATTATGTTACTGCCCCAAGTCTCCAACAGACAGCAAATAAAAAAGGCATGAGACTTATGTGCTCATGTCCGTCTTGATAGAGGTATCGCCAAACACCTTAGAGGAAACGGGATCTTAGGAACATATCTCACGCCTGACGATATGCCTTAGGCGTAGATGCCTATTGCATACACAACAAGCGAAAGCATTAATGCTTATCCCTCCTCTTGAAACTTGGCGAATTTCTATCAAAGGACAATCTTGCAATGCTTTTCTTACAAACAGCTTACTTCTCTCTCGTAAGCGATTGCAAAATTACACAATTATTTCCATATAGTGAAAAAAAGTTTTAGCTCAAGAAAAAAAGCAAAAGAAGTTCCCCGCCATAGAGAACTAAAAAAAGTGCAGTTTCCAAGAGAAGCTGCACCTTTAAAGTGTCTAGAAATAAGTAAGTGGTTCTACATTAGTAGCCATTTCCATACGGGAATTACCTCTACGGGCAATGTGCCAATTTGGCAATGTTCTTCTTGATCGCGTGTGACAATGACGGCTTGTTGAAGAGGGTTTACACGGTGCAATGCCGCCAAAGCTCCCAGTTCACGCTCACGAGTTTCGTCACTCATCATATCCAGTGTGGCTTGTACCGCCATGCCTACTTCGGGCACATAGAAATCAACCTCGATGTTGCGGTTGTAATAAAACACTCTCGGCTCGTCACCATTTGAAAATTGCCTTAATAGATGTATTGCACAAATGTTTTCCAACAGCTTTTCGTCGCCTCCAAACAGGAAGTTGTTCAGCAATCCGTTGTCTGTGAAGTAGCGTTTCTTGATTGTCTCTTTCTCTGTTATGGGGGAGACGAAATTTGACAAGGAGAAGAGCATATAGCTGTCTTCAAGGTATTGTAGATAGTCTTTTACAGTGGCAAGGCTCACTTTTTCGCCAGTGGATTTTACGATATTCTGCAGTCTTGAGAGGGATACTGGCTGAGTGATGCTTTCGGCAATTTTCTTTACTAAGAGCCTTATTCCGCGGGTATTGCGAATGTTATTGCGGGCTACGATGTCTCCCAGCAGTATTTTCTGATAGAGGCTGTTCACCCATTCTCGTTTGTCTATCAAATCGAAACTTTCTGCAAAACCGCCATGGGGAAAGTAGGTGTCCATGTAGTGTGCAACTAGGTGCAGTACGTTGGGAGTGTACAACCAGTTTTCATCAAGACCAACTCCACGATTGTGCAAATATTCCTCAAAGGAAAACGGCCACACTTCTCGAATGACGAACCGGCCACCCAACGTAGTGGCAATCTCGTTACTCAGCATCTTGGCATTGCTGCCTGTCACCATCACCCTATATTGTTGGTCTGCCAACCTTCGTACAAATTGTTCCCAACCATCAATCACTTGAACCTCGTCGAGGTAGACATACGGTTTTTTATCACCGAACATCTCGGCATAGCAGTCAAGCCATAGCCCGAGTTCCGAGGCCTCCATGTAACGAATACGTTCGTCCTCGAAGTTCACATACAAACAGTCCTCTAACTTTATCAACCCTTGGGCTATCCGCCGCTGTATGTCCTGAATCATAAGGCATGACTTGCCAGCACGGCGAATGCCTACTAGCACGTAGTTCATCTTCTCTTCAAAATGTTGTGGACGAAAAGTCAGTTGCCGCTCACGAACCTCTTGATGCCGTTCGGTGATAATCCTTTTGAGAACCTGTTTGTCCATATAGATGCAATATTTCAACCTATAAGTATAAATAATTTCCGATTTCTATAACGTATATATTGAAATAATATTGCATTTACTCCAAATTATTATTGTTGGTGAATCCAATTTCACCGATTTGCTGGGGAAAGTACTACTATAAGATTACCACTGGAGATTCCAGTTCCGGCCGAGCAGGCGGTCGAGGAGCGTGCGTTGCGGTACTGGTCTCTGCAGTTCGAATTCGCCAGAGGGATTGACAAATCCATGGGTGTTGCCTATTCTGGCGTAGGCAAGTCCTTCAGAGAAGTAGCCCAACTCGTCGAAACGGATGTCGATGACTAGGTTGCCAGATTTGTCGATGGCACCATGTTTATGGTTCGCCAAAACAGAAGCGCGCCCTTCCACGAGGCAGACGACCGTGTCATATTTGTCGCCAAGGATGGCCAGTGTATTCCCATGGCCGTCCACGAAACGCCATTGCCCATCAATGTGTACTGGCATAACCCCTTCCGAGAAATAGTCGGCATCGTCGTACTGGACAGGCATCACAAAGTTTCCGCTCTTATCAATAAGGCCACATTTGTCTTCGATTTCAACTTCTGCCAGACCGTCTACGAAAGGACCCGCAAAGTCGAATTGGGGCGGGATGACCATCTTACCCTCATGGTTGACGTAGCCATACTTCCAGTCTATCACTATGGTTGCCAGACCGTCGGAGAAAGGCTCTACATCGGTGATAGTATCGGCAAGGGTGACAAGTGTGTGGCCTTGTTTGTCGATGATATGGTGTTTCCCATCAACGAATACGATGGCAACGCCCTCGGTAAAGCTGTTGGCATATTCGAATTGGGGGGCTATGACGAATGTGCCGTTCTTGTCGATATAGCCGTACTTCTCGTTTTTCTCAACCACAGCCAGACCTTCGGAGAAGCCTTCGGCATCAGTGAATTGAGGGGGTATGACAAAGAAACCTTCACGGTCGATATACCCCCATTTGTCTTTTTGCATTACGGCTGCAAGGCCTTCGGAGAAGGTCCAACAAGCACCAGCTAGAAATGGCTTCATATCTCGATGATTAAGGGTTTGTCAAATAGGGTCGCTAATGTTGGTTCTCGGCGTTGCCGACAAACTGTGCCAGCCAGTCGAAATCGGTAGCGTGGTTGTGGCTATCCTTGTCCTCCCAGCGGGCGGGGTCGATGTATACCTCCAGCAGCTTGGCGGGGCCTTCGGAGAATAGCTCCACCGTCTCGGCCGTGGCGGGCAGCAACACACATTCGCCTGCGTGGATGGGCTCGATGCTCTCCATCGCTTTCACGGCGGCGATGCCGTCGACGCAGAGGTACACTACAAAGCTGTCCAATTTAGAAAAATCTTTCCTCATAGGCTTGGTGAGCGGGATGAGGTTGGTGGTGAAGTAGGGGCATTCCGCCAACGGGGTGGTGCTGTTCTCTTTGTAGCTATAATGTGTCTTGCCGTCGCGGGTGGCACCAAAGTCTATGGCATCCAGTGCTTCGGCGGTGTGCAACTCGCGCAGTTGGCCGTCTGCGTCGGGGCGGTTGTAGTCGTAGATGCGGTAGGTGCAGTCGCTGCTCTGCTGTATCTCGGCCAGTAGTAACCCCTTGCCCAGCGCATGCACTCGGCCGGCAGGGATAAAGAAGGTGTCGCCTGCTTCAGGATGCTCAATGTGCAGAAGACTCTCTAAATGCCCAACTTCGAGGAACTTCTGGTACTCTTCGCGAGTTACAGCCTCCTCAAATCCGTCCACTATCTCAGCTCCTTTCTCAGCCTCTATGATATACCACATTTCCGTCTTGCCATTCTCCATGCCGCGTTGCTGCGCCAGCTTGTCGTCGGGATGCACTTGGATTGACAACTTGTCGTTGGCGTCGATAATCTTGAACAGCAGGGGGAACTGGGTGCCGAAATGCTCGAAATTCTTCTCTCCGACCAGCTCGCCCATGTATATCTCCAGCACCTCGCTGAGGTTGTTGTCGGCCAGGAATCCGTTGGTGATGACCGACTCGTTGCCTTCTATCCCAGACAGCGCCCAAAGCTCGCCGCAGTTGGGTAGAGGGTCGTAGTTGAATCCGAGAGACTTTATCTTATTTCCGCCCCATACCTTGTTTTTAAACAGGGGCATAAACTTCATTGGGTAGAGCATCTTTTTTTAATTGAAAATTGAAAGGTGAAAATTGAAATTGTTTAATGTTGATATGATGTGCGGCAGCCAATTATCAATTTTCAATTCTCAGTTTTTTCACTTCCCACGCCTGGATGTCGCGTGCCACCACGATGCCTTGTTCGTCTACCAATATCATATAAGGAATATGGTTGACCGACAGCTGCTGCAGGTAGTGGGCGTCCCAGCCGTTGGGGTTATCGTCGATGTTGATGACCAGTGACTGCACCTCCTTGCCGGCCAGTGCTTTCTCAGCCTGTTCGCGCTGTTGCTGGCAGCGGTCGCACCAAGTGGCACTGAACTGCAACAGGGTGTACCCCTCTCGGTTGCGGCTCTCCTCAAAGGTGCGTCGTTGCTTTTGGCTGTCGAGGAAGGCAAAGTCGGGCATCGCACTGCCCTCGCTCACAGCGGGAGTCTGTCGCAGCCAGCGGCGCAGCAGGGTGTAGTGATAGGTATGGGTGCCTGAATCGGTCACCTGACCTATCAACTGGCGAAGGGTGCCGTCGTCGATGTTCGACATCTGCCTGTAAAGCACAAAGGGCAGGAATATCGACCCTGCATTCTCCTTCATCTGTTGGCGCAGAAAAGCGTTGGGGTCGGTCGCGCTGTAGTAGCGTTCCATCAGATAGCGGTATTCACTGTTGGTACGCGACCCTTTGATGATTGAGGCGTCGGGGCGTGATGCATTGACATTGATGCTGATTTCCGACCCTTCGAGGTAGAAGTACAAAGGCTGGTTCATAGTGGGGTGTTCGATGGATGCCAGCACCGGTTTCGCCACATTGCCAGAGAAGAAGAACATCCCCTTGTTGGCCTTATCGGTGTAGGTGTGAGTGGTTGAATCGCCATCGTAAACCGTCAGGGTGAACACCCCCGAAAGGCTGCTCTGTCCGCTAATCTCGTAGTGCTGTCCCATGCACAAGGCCGGCAGCATCAGCAGGGTCAAAAAAAATATCCGCATGGGGTTTGCCTCCCCATGCCCAAATCCCTTACATCCTCTACGCATGTCGCAAGATGTTTAGTACGAACGGTACGTTGAGCCGTTTTTCGCGTTGGTGCCACGGACCGAGATGTTCGACTTCACGGTCTTGCTGGTTTTGTACTTCTTAGTGGGATACATGGTGGCGCTTTTCGACGAGCCACATGCGCCCAATCCACAGCTGGCAATCATCATGCCCGCTACCAAAAAGAGCGAAAAAGCAAGCTTTGAGCCTTTCTTCATATTTTTCATTTTATATTGTTGTTCTTTGATATTCAATTAGTTCTTGTTATTTTGCTGTGCCTTGTGTCGCACTTTTCAACATTACAAAATAACAAAAAATTCTTCAGATAGCCAAATTTTTTTATCCCATCGTCTGTTTTAGGCTCTCCTCAGAGTTGCCATGCCTATAGGTTTCATTCGTTTTATTATCGTTCGTTGGTCAATTCTTCTTTGTTTCGGAGAGCGAAAAATGGCTGTATAAGCCCCCTCACCCAGTTGTAGGAAATCTAAGCGCATGGTTTGGGAAGGGGGTGGTCGGCTTGGGATGGTGGGGGGAAGATACTGGGGAGGATTGTTCTGAATTGGGAGAAAGCAAAGGAGTTGTGTGCCAATGAAAGGGCAACTATCAGGACGTGGGGTTGTGGATGTTGGGAAGGCGTGGGGGCATATTTTTTTACTAAGGTATGCGCTAATCAAAATATTTTATGTACATTTGCACTGCGAAAAATGGTTTTACGGCACATTGGATAGTACGCGTATATGGCAGACTGCTAGTGTGTTGTATGGTTAAATAATATAACGATGGATTACCAAAAAACATTACGAATCTACGAGTGGATTTCCTATATTCTCATCATTGGTGCTACAGTGGTGTACTTTATGCTGCGTGGCCAAGGACCTTGGGCATTGAATCTCACATTGTGTATATTGGTAGTGGCAGTTTTTTGTCGCTTGATGATGGAGCGTACCCGTCGCCAAGCCGCCGATGCCGAGAATGATGAGTTGAAGGCCGACCTGCGCAAACTGACGCAGCTCTATGCTCAGGAGAAGAAGAAAAACAACAGTGCCCAGAATTAGCCAGTGGCCGATTGGGCGAATCATTACATCGAAAATCAAATAATTAAATAATCAAACTTATTCTTATGGCAACAACAGCTGATATCAAGAACGGACTTTGCATTAATTTCAACAACGACATCTACACTATTGTCGAATTCCTCCATGTGAAACCCGGTAAGGGTGCTGCCTTTGTGCGTACGAAGATGCGCAACGTGAAGACGGGCCGTATGCTGGAGAACACCTTCCCCAGCGGTGCCAAAATCGACATCGTGCGCGTGGAGCGTCGTCCCTACACCTACCTCTATAAGGAAGGCGACATGCATGTGTTTATGCACACCGAGACCTACGAGCAGATCTATATCCCCGAGACTATTATCAACGCCCCTCAGTTCCTGAAAGACGGACAGTATGTTGAGATAACTGTGGAAGCTGACACTGAGACTCCGCTGATTTGCGAGCTGCCTCCGTTTATTGAGACTGTTGTCACCTACACCGAACCTGGCTTTGCCGGCAACACTGCCACCAACGCCATGAAGGACGCCACCGTGGAGCCGGGCGTGCAGATCCGCGTCCCCCTCTTCATCAAGGAAGGCGAGCGTATCAAGGTGGATACCCGCACCAACGAATATGCCGA
This sequence comes from uncultured Bacteroidales bacterium, assembly GCA_947303735.1. Classification (GTDB taxonomy): domain Bacteria; phylum Bacteroidota; class Bacteroidia; order Bacteroidales; family P3; genus Colimorpha. The sequence goes on from CAMYZD010000056.1 coordinate 7,951, forward strand.
ACGCATCAAGTAAGATAAAAAACAACAAATAACCGATAGGTAAAGACCAGATGGTGGTTGGCTGGTATCGGAATTGAGTCCGAAGGCTGCTCACTATGTGGTTTTTACCTTTTATTATTATTACGCAATGCTGTCAAATGTCAACTTTCAATTGAGATGTGGCGTTGCGGTGCTTTTGCTTAGCACCCTTCTCGCCATGGGCTGCAACCGCAAACCCCAGAACGCCCCTTCTGTAGGGACGAGTATAGACTACAGCGCCGTGAAGGTGCCGGTGTTCGACGCCGATAGTGCCTACCAATATGTCGCCGACCAGGTGGCGTGTGGCTACCGCACGCCGGGAAGCGAGGGGCAGAGGCGTTGTGCCGACTATTTGGTGCGCAAGATGGGTCAATGGTGCGATACGGCCTTTGTGCAGAACTTCACCACCAAGTTGTGGGACGGGCGCGAAGTGCAGGGCAAGAATATTATAGCTTCAATCAACAGTCGTGGCGGTGCGGCCGACACAAAGCGGGTGTTGCTTGCCGCCCATTGGGACAGCCGCCTTTGGGCCGACCACGACCCCGACAAGGCGAATCATCGCAAGCCCATCGACGGTGCTAACGATGGCGCTAGTGGCGTGGGCGTGTTGATGGAATTGGCTCGTGCCATTGCTACCCAGCCATTGGATGTGGCGGTAGACTTCATCTTTTTCGATGTTGAAGACCAGGGTGTTCCCGACTGGGCCGACACCTATCAGGAGGATAGTTGGTGCCTCGGTTCGCAGTATTGGAGCCGCAATCCTCATGTACCCTATTACTCAGCTGTGTACGGTGTGCTGCTCGACATGGTGGGCACCCAGCAGCCACGTTACACCAAGGAGCAGATTAGTCGCCAGTATGCAGCAGGCATCATGAACAAGATGTGGACGGTGGCCGACGCCCTCGGTTATGGCAACATCTTCGACGATAGCGAGACCGACCCCATCCTCGACGACCATTATTATGTCAACCGTTTGGCTGGAGTGCCTATGATCGATGTGGTGCAGAACAGCCGTGATGGCAGTTTCTTTAAGTATTGGCATACGCTGGGCGACAACATGGAGCATGTGGATCCCAAGAGCCTCAAGAGCATGGGCGAGGTGCTGCTGAAGATGCTTTACGGCGACTATGGAAGTGAGAACTAAGAGTTTATTTTGCTTTGAGATGGGACATCACATGTCTGTTTTTGAAGTGAGCCTCCATATTATTTAATCCGGATGAAAGCGACCCAATATACCTTACTGCTATTGACTCTCATTTTGCTTTACTCCTGCGGCAAGGAGAATCGGTGCAATGTTCCTATAGGAGATGCCACGTGTCAGATTGACCCCAATTCTCCCATCTACGCGGGCATTAATAATTGCGATGGATATGAATATTTGGTGGGCGGCTTCCAAGGGATTGTGGTGGTGCGGACCAGTTGGAACGACTTTGCCGCCTACGAGCGTACCTGCCCTGCCGATAGTGGCAGGCTAGAGATGGCGTCGGGCTATGGCAACATTATCTTAGAGTGCCCTATCTGCCACTCACAATTTAATACATTTGACGACGGAGCCCCCCTCTCGAACAGTCATACCTATTGTTACCTCTATAAATACGGCACCCATTACGACGGCCGTACCCTTTATATAAGCAACTACTGATTAAACCCAAATGGCCGATTTGGGTTAGAGAATCAGTTCGGCGCAGGACGACTCAGTCTCGTAGAGCTTGAGGGAGTGAAGTGTTGTGCCTGACGGGAAGGCTCCTTCGAGGAGGTGGGCGAAGTGAAGGAGCAGGTTCTCGGTGGTAGGGGTGAAGTCTACCCAGATGATTTTGGCAGCGAAAGCGCCCAGTTGGGTGTCGGACGGATTGTCGCCCGCAGCCTGACGTGGTAGTACTAAGGCATGGTCGAAGGGCTCGACTATTCGCTGGTTGACTATTTCTTTGATACGCCCAAAGTCGATAAGCATACCGTCGGGGGCATCCCCTGCTTGCTGGCAGGGGGTGCCTTGGACGGTGACAAATAGTTTGTACGAGTGGCCATGAATATTGTGGCACTTGCCAGGATAGGTAGGCAGTGCGTGTGCCATCTCGAAGGTGAACCTCTTAGTTAGCTTTAACATCATGGCTCAAAGATTGGGGTTAATGTGAGAGGAATTCTTATCTCTTCATTCCCACGGGATGGGCGAGCATGGCGCGTCCATTCTTGATGTCCAGTAATTTGTGGATGACATCACGGTTGATGCCGCCACATGCCACAGTGGCAAGTTGGGCCGAAGAGCAGAAGAGGTAGATGTTCTGGCTGATGTAGCCGGCATCGACGGCGGCATAGAAGTCGCGGTCCTCAGTGGTCTTGAAGACTTGCATACGGTCGTAATTGGCAACCATGACGATGGAGATAGGGGCGATAGCAAAGAACTTCTGACTGCTGATTTCCTTGCGGAAGTCGCCTTTCTTTGTAAGAAGGATGGCGTTCTTCTCGGCGTTGTAGAGGTAAATACCCTCTTTGGTGAAAAGATAGATGTCGTATTCCTGTACGTTGACAGCCGAGGGTGCAACACGCTTATGGCTTTCAGGACGGTTAAAACCATAGGCACTCCACAGCAGGCTGGATATAAGGTCCATGGGAATTTCCTCCTCTGTCATTTCGCGGGTGGTGCATCTTGATTTCAATGCTTCCATAAGGGGAGCATCGAGCCCGATGAAGGATTCGGGAAGCTCAATGGTCTCGAGGGGGGTGACTTTGACGGTGCCGTCGGCTTCGGTGCCCAAGGCTGTGGGTACACGGTTGTTGACGGTGTTTTTGTTGGTGTTCTTTTTCTGTGCCTGGACGGAGCAGAGGGCAAAGCCCAAGGCAAGGGTGAAGATGATGACTTTTTTCATTTTAATGAAGTGTTTATATTTGACTTGTTGATTTTTTCCAAGACGAGTTTCTTGGTGATGCGCACCTGCTTTTTGCGCGATAGTTGGGGCAGGTCGAACATGAGGTCGGTCATTACGTTCTCCATGATAGAGCGGAGTCCGCGAGCGCCCAGTTTGTATGTGACGGCCGTGTCGACTATGGTGTCGAGAGCCTCTTTGTCGAAGACCAGCTCCACTCCGTCCATCTGAAAGAGGGCTTGATACTGCTTGGTGAGGGCATTCTTGGGCTCGGAGAGTATGCGCCGTAGGGCATCGTGGTCGAGAGGGTTGAGATAGGTGAGGCGGGGGAAACGGCCCACAAGTTCGGGAATCAGACCGAAGTGTTTGAGGTCCATGGGAAGGACATATCGCAGCATGTTCTCGCGGTCGATATTCTCACGGGTGCGTGTGCCGCTGTATCCGATCACGTTGGATTTGAGACGGGAGGCAATGTTGCGGTCAATGCCGTCGAAAGCACCGCCGGCGATGAAGAGGATGTTGCGGGTGTTGACCTGAATCATCTGCTGCTCGGGATGTTTGCGGCCTCCGTTGGGTGGCACGTTGACAACGGCTCCTTCGAGTAGTTTGAGCAGTGCCTGCTGGACCCCTTCGCCCGACACGTCGCGTGTGATGGAGGGGTTGTCGCCCTTACGGGCTATCTTGTCAATCTCGTCGATGAAGACGATGCCTCGTTCGGCGGCGGGTACATCGTAGTCGGCAGCCTGGAGCAGGCGGACGAGGACGTTCTCCACGTCGTCGCCCACATAGCCGGCCTCGGTGAGTGTGGTGGCATCGGCTATGCAGAAGGGTACGTCGAGCATCCGGGCAATGGTGCGTGCCAGAAGGGTCTTGCCGGTGCCTGTCTCGCCTACGATGATGATGTTGGACTTCTCGATTTCGACATCGTTCATGTCATCGTGTTCGGCAGAGTATTTCAGACGTTTATAGTGGTTGTACACAGCCACAGAAAGCACACGTTTGGCATCCTCCTGTCCGATGACATACTGGTCGAGATAGTCTTTTATCTGTTGAGGCATGGGTATGGGGAGGTCGAACTTTGGTTTCTGGCTGGCAGCTGTATGCAGATGTTCGTTGACAATCTGATTGGCTTGGTCTACGCAGGAGTCGCAGATGAATGCGTTGATGCCGGTGAGCATCAGTTTGACCTGCGACTCGGGGCGGCCGCAGAAGCTGCAATGGTTTTCGGGAGTAGGTCTTTTAGGCATTATTGGTTACGATAAATGAGTGTGTTTTTATATCAAGGCGTTGCGGTCGGCATCCTGCCGAATGAATATGAACAGCAGCATAGTGAAGGCGATAAGCGACGACCCTCCATAGCTGAAGAAGGGTAGGGGAATGCCGATAACTGGCACAAGCCCCAACACCATGCCGATGTTGATAAAGAAGTGGAAGAACAGTATGGATGCCACCGAGTAGCCGTAGAAGCGGGCAAAGGTGGATCGTTGTCGTTCGGCCATGGTAACTAGGTGGATTAGTAGCAGCACGTAGGCAGCTACTACAATGATGCTTCCGAGGAAGCCCCACTCTTCGCCTACGGTACAGAAGATAAAGTCGGTCTCCTGTTCGGGGACAAAGTCGGCTTTAGTGATGGTTCCGTTCAGGAACCCCTTGCCTACCAGTCCGCCCGACCCGATGGCAATCTTGGCCTGGTCTACATTGTAGCCCACCCCTTGGGGGTCTTCCACCTTGCCTAGCAGCACGTAGATGCGGTCGCGTTGGTGCGACTCTAGGATGTGGTCGAAGGTGAAGTCGACAGAGAAGATAAAGAGGCAGCAGGCTAGGAAAAACCATAGTGTGTGCCAATAGTTCTTGGCGGTGCGTTTCGACAGCCACACGAACAGGTAGAGGAGGCATATTGCCAGCATGATGCCCATGAGGACATATTGGTTTACCAGCAGGGCGGCGACAAAGAGGGCAATTGCCAACACTCCGATAAGGAGGATGTATTGCGACAGCCCTTCGCGGAAGAACGCCAACAAGAAGGCAAGGAATACCAATGCCGAACCCGTATCATGCTGCAGCAGGATGAGTCCGGCAGGCACGGCAGTCATCAATAGCAGCGTTACTTTGGTGCGTAGCAAAGTGAGGTCTATGTCGATGGCGCTGATATATTTGGCTAGCACTAGCGCAGTGGAGAACTTGGCAAATTCTGAAGGCTGCAGCTTGAAGGCTCCAAAGTCAATCCACGACTGCCCTCCATTGGTCACGGTGCCGATAAACAGTGTGGCAATCAGCAGGAGAAGCACGATGCCGTATATGATGTAGGACGCGTTGGAGAAAAACCGTGGCTGGATAAAGAGTATGCAGATGGCGACGAGGAAGGCAATGCCTATCCACAGCAGCTGCTTGCCGTGTTGCACCGTAAAGTCAAAGATGCCCGGGTGCATGTCGTTGTAGCAGGCGGCGTAGATGTTTACCCATCCAAACAGTACCAGCCCTAGGTAGAGGCCTATGGCGAGCCAGTCAAACCGTTTCTTTTCACTTGTTGCTAATGTTGCCACTATTCTATATTTATAATTAAATCAGTTAGTCAAGTAAGCCTAGCGTGCGTAGTTATCTTCTTCTGGGTTTCTTCACTCGGTGGGTGAGGGGCAGTTTCTGACAGGGGTTCACGTCGATGTAGTACTTCTCAAACTCCTTGCGCTTCACCTCCCCGTTGATATACTTCTCAATGATCAGGCTGGCGATAGGGGCAGCCCATGTGCCGCCGCCGCCCTGTGCGTTCTCCACATACACTGCCACGGCAATCTTGGGATTGTCGCGCGGGGCAAAGGCAATGAATACCGAATGGTCGTTGCCGTAGTTCTCCGCGGTGCCGGTCTTGCCGCACACGTCCAGCCCCGGCACGTCGGCCTTGTGGGCTGTGCCACCGGCTCCATGCACCACGTCGTACATGCCGCGGGCTGCAATGTCGAAATACTGGCGCTCGATGCCTGTCTCGTGCTTCTCGTAGAAAGCGGGATTCTTGGTCGAGTCGGGCCCGTAGTAGCGTACCAGATGAGGTGTGTAGAAGTAGCCACGATTGGCTACGATACATGCCAGGTTGGCCATCTGTAGTGGCACCACCTCCACCTCACCTTGTCCGATGCTGTTGGAGTAGATGGTGATAAACGACCATCGGTTCTTGCCATACCATCGGTTGTAGAATGCCGTATCAGGTATGTTGCCCGCCTTCACGTTCGGTAGGTCTATTCCCAACCGCTGGCCGAAGCCAAAACGCAACATATAGTCGTGCCACACGGTTAGGCCGTACTGGCTGTCCTTGGCGGCGTTCTTATACTTGCCTTGCTGTATCACGCGGCGGTAGGTGTAGTAGAAATAAGGGTTGCACGACATCTTGATAGCCTCCTGCACACTGCGTGCGCTGGGGTGTCCGTGGCAGCCGATTATCTTGTCGCACACGAAGCCCGTCGTAGGGGTAATGACTCCTAGATGCAGGGCAATCATGGCCTGCGCCACCTTGAATATTGAGCCCGGAGGGTATTTTGCCTGCAGTGCTCGGTTGAACAGAGGCTTGGAGATATCGCTGCTCAATCGGGCAAAATTCTCGCCTCTGATGCGGCCTACCAACAAGTTGGGGTCGTAGCAGGGGGCTGAAAGAAGTGTCAGCACCTCGCCTGTCGATGGCTCAATGGCCACTATGCATCCCCTCTTGTTTGCCATCACCATCTCGGCATACTCCTGGAGTTCGGCGTCGAGGGTGGTGTAGAGGTTCATCCCCTCCCGCGGCAGGGTGTCCATCTGTCCGTGCATATAGGGGCCAATCTCACGGTTGTGGACATCTACATGCATGATCTTCTTCCCTTTGATGCCGCGCAGCTCCTTCTCATACGATGCTTCCAGACCGCTCTTGCCTATATAGTCGCCTTGCTTGTAGTAGCGGTCCTCCTTTATCTCCTGGTCGTTCACCTCACCCACATAGCCCAGCACATGGGCGGCAATAGGCTTGCCGTAGAGGCGCAGTGTGCGCTTTGATACATAGAACCCCTTGAACCGATACAGCAGGTTTTCCCATCGGCCAAAATCCTCTTTCGATATTTGCTTCATGAATATCGAAGCCGAGTAAGGCGAAAACTTGTAGGCTTTCTCCATACGTTCATTGAACGACTGGCGTGTGATCCCTACAGCATGGCAGAAATAGTCTGTGTCCAAGTCCTTCACCATCCGCGGTATCACCATCAGGTCATACACTGCCTCGTTGTACACCAGCAGCTCCCCGTTGCGGTCGTACATCAACCCGCGGGCGGGGTATTGGGTCACGTTGCGTAGCGACTGGTTCTCAGCCTTCACTTTATATTCCTTGTCAAACAGTTGCAGCATCGACAATCGAAGCACAAACAGCACTCCGATGGCGAGAAAGATAACTTTCACTATTCCACTACGATTGCTATACTGATTGGACATTTTCTATCTATAGAATCAAACTGCAAAGATACAACTTTTTCTCCGATTGCAATATTTCATTTTTTTGTTTTCTTGCAGGTGCTGTCCTCCCCTTACAAGAATAACCCCAAATCGGCTGGGGTTAACTTCGTTGGCGTTGCTCTGGCTAGGCCTAGCAAGCGAGCTTTCTCTGCTCTCGCTTCACGCAACCTCCGCCAGCGATGTGACCAATCTGCTCGAAATGAATACTAATCAGCCATAAACCCTAATGGCCGATTTGGTATAAAAACGCTCTAGTACAAAGTATGACTGATACTTGCTCGTATTTCTCAATGTGGCGTGTCTTCGACACGCTGAGTAGTAGGGGTTT
>CAMYZD010000057.1 GCA_947303735.1 uncultured Bacteroidales bacterium
TTGAGATTCAGCCTTCGAGGCTGCTAAAAAATCAGTCTTTTATCAAACTAGAGCCTATAAAAAAAGGGTGTCTGTAATAGACACCCCTTAAAATAATCTTTACGTTGTTATTCTTAGATGGCGCGGGTGAAAACCAGCGGGAAAGCATAGGTGTTGTCCTCGTCACCCTCGTAGGCGATATGCAGAACGATGGTAATAGCGTCGTTAGTAGTGCTGTAGGTGAAGGGAATTTGGCAGGTAGAGGGAGCACCGTCGTTGTCAAAAGCGTTGGCAGTGAGGGCACCAGACTGAGTGGTGGGGTCGTAGGTGTAAGCGAAGTTCATGTTAGCAACTTCCTGCAGGCCGTATTCGTCGCCGTTAGCCATCATGTCAAAGACTATAACATTCTCGGGGAAGGTGAGGTGAGCGTAGCTGGAGTCGAAGCTCAGGCCGAACTGGAAGTTAAGGACGATGCCGTCGATGCTGTCGCAACCAGTGTCACCAAAGGTGATAGTGTCGTTGTAGGTGTAGGTCCAGTCGGTACCGATAAGGTCGGCAGCGCTCTTGACCATCACGTTCTCGTTAATGTCATTGCCACCATTGATGGGAACGATTTGTTCTTCTTTCTGGCAAGCAGTCATACCAAGCATTAAAGTTGCAGCGATGAGGAAAAGTTGTTTTTTCATTTTTTTTTGATGTGTTTTAGTGATTAAAATTTTATTTTTTGTTTGATTTTTGTTTCGTCTATAAGAACGTTTGTTTTGGGCCAAAAACTACAGGCACTACTGAAATTAACATTTTTTAATACCGTGCCTGCTCTAGCATCATTTGGTAGATGGCCTCTCCATTCGTATTGTCGGTGCGGGTAATAATCATAGTAGATGAGGTGAGCCACACTATGTCCCAGCAATCCCCACTCATATCCGGAAGGTCGCAGCAAAAATGGCCGTTCTCCAGGCTCCAGTTGCCGCTCACCGACAGGGTTGAGGAGTTACCTACGGTACGGGTGGCGGTTCCGTCGGAGTTAAAAGTAAAGTATATGTTGTTCCCATTTTCTTCTGGGATAGATTGTGTGACCATGTTCAAATAGTCGAGGCCGTTGCCCATGGCATATTCGATGAGGCATGTATACTGCCATGAGCCGACAACCGTAGCGGGGTTAGTGGTGGTAATATCGAGTACAAGGAGGGGTGTGCTGTCAAGGTCTTCTATGACCATCAATTGGCCACTCAGGGTTGCTGTATCGCCTATTTGGTAGCTTTCCAATCCAGTTTCCGCCTCAATGAGGTAGTTGTTGCGCACAAGCAGAAGTGTGGTGTCGGCATTAACGTATAGTGCCATCACATTTAAGTAGGGCAGCGATGGAATGTATATTCCCGTCAAGGAATAGGATGTTATCACCCCATGGAAGGTCGTATAGACAGTCGTGTCTTCATTCATGTTGGCGTTGGCGTATGCCCGGCCACTCCAAACTCCCGAATTCCTGTCGTATGTAATGTTGACGGTTTTGCCCGCCTGTTCCATCTTGCGCATCCAGGCCTTTAGCTCTTCACGATTGCTAGTGGTGATGGAGGTGGGGGTAGTGCCCTCTTTTGAAGGGATAAAGCCCTTGCTCGTGTATACGTCCGTTATGTGTGAGTTGAGGTTGTGAAAAGTCACCGATTTGCCTTCCTCTGCGTAGTTGCAGAACTGGTTGAGCAGGGCGTCCCATTCCGATTCGCTTTTCAGCAGGGTACGGCTCTCGCTGTTGTCGACGGTATAGACTATTGTGCAGCTCTGGTTCGCGTAGATAGGATCTGTCTTGTCTATCTTTTGGCAAGCCGTGGCACACAGCATGGCGGCAAAGATGAGTATGAATTGTGCGTATTTCATTTTATTGTTGTGTTTATGGGTCATTTGTTGTTTTTCTTCTTTGATTTGGTGCTTTTTTGCGAGTCGAGGGCGTTGAGCTGGTAGTCAAGCAGGGCCTCATATTGTTTTGTGGTGTCGAGGAGGTAGAAAGCCATGGTGCGTCGGTCGTGCGACACAATTACCTTGCATACGGGCTTACCTGTCCATTGGGTACGGCGGGCTGGTTGATCAGCTTCACCGAGCCAGGAGGTTGACCCTTCTGTCGAAAGCACTTTATACTCTTTCATCAGTTTCTGCCATGCCGCATCGTTGTCGGCCACCACCAGCACCACGTCGACGCGCACACTGTCCGAGAGGCTGAAGCCGCTCACCTGTGCCACGGTCAGGTCTTGTCGTGATGCATACTTTTGATAGAGGTGCCCTTGTGCGCACACTATCAAAGGTAGCAGCAATAGTAATATAGTAATTAATTTCTTCATATCATAATATCATTTGCAAGCATCTCAGAAGCAAGATTTACCCACTGAGAATCGTCTATATTGGTTCGGTTGCAGCACACGGTTATGTAGTTGTCATTCACCGAGGGGTGCCACAGCGCCGGGGTGAAGGCAACCACCACGCCTATAGCCAATCCGGCCACAATGCCGTTTTGCCTACGTTTCCGTCTGTGAGCCCAGGCTGGGTAGCCTTGGGCCATTCGGTGTGCCAGCTCTTTTATTTCAGCCTCTTGCCACAGATTGTCAAACTCTTGCTCATTCATATTGTCATTCTATTTCTTAGTTTCTCTTTAATCCTCACCAGCTTCACGCTCACGTTCTTCTCTGTCATATTCACCGCTGCTCCTATCTCTTGATAACTGTATCCTTCCAATTGCATTCTCACAATGGTGCGGTCGGTTTCGTCCAACCTCTCTATTTGCTCATAGAGCTCTTTTATGTGAGTTCTGTCTTCCTCCATCTCGTCATACCCCTCTGGCAGAGCATCGGTCTCAGGGTTGCGCCTCAGGTTGTCAATGGCTGCGTTGCGAGCTATCTTCCACACCAATGCGGCCTGTTGAATGCTGGGCAGCGGTAGAACCTCCTCTCTGGCTTTCCACAGCGCTATAGAGACTTCCTGAAACAAATCGTCCACTTCCACACCTCTCCGCGCGAAGCGCTGGCAAAGGGCGAATAGCAGTCCCCGATAACGGTGGAGCAGGGTGTCAAACGGTTCTGTAACCCTCATGCTATAATAACGTATAAAAAAGGCAAAAAACTACAGGGCGGTGAAAAAAAATAGTAGTCCTATATAAATTACTCCTATTTTTTGTTCGCTCTTATGCTATATCTGATTGATTTTTTACAGCCTCGAGAGGCTGAATTTTAATAACCCCATACAAGAAACCTGGGGTCGCGACCAAAGGGAGCAACCTCCTTTTTCGGATAGGTTTCGCAGTGTGGGGTCTGGGATAACCCTACAATTCAGCGTCCTGAAAGGACGCGACATAGAGACTATTTGGTAAAATTCAGTCATATGTTATATTAGAGCGTTTTTATTGTAACCGTATGGAACTATTGGACCAATTCTTCCCGCATTCCGATGGTGTAGGGCATGGCCACTTGTAGTTGGGGAGGAAGGGTGTGGTAGTAGGCGAGTTGTTCTCGTAGTATGTGTTGCAGGTATTTCTCAATTTGTTGTGCCTGCCTCGGGCTGCCAGCCTGCCCAAATGCTTGGGCTATGTCTCTTATCAGCGTGGGGTCTTGCAGGTGGTGCAGGGGTATCTCGCCAAGTGTCTTGGTGAGCACCCGTGCCGCTTGTAGGCTCTCACCTCTGTGGCATAGGTTGTCGGCAAGCAGCACGATGTCGCGCCAGTACTGCTCGATGAACTTGCAGCCGGTCTCGTCGATGTATACCCCCTCTAGCTGATGCCAGCCCATTTGCTGCATGGCATGACGGTAGAAGGGTTCCACTGCTACGCTGTCGCACGTTTCGGGCATGAGGCGATAGGCGTTGCCTTCCAATTGTAATTGTTCGGGGAAGAGATGCCTGTATTGTTTGTAGGCATAGTGGGTGAAGTAGATAGGGCGCCCAATGGTTATACTTTCACTCAGAAGGTTGACAAAGTTCTGAGTGCCCATGAGGTTGACATTCTCTACACGTATGTCGGGCCGCTCGTGCTCGACGGACTGGATGTACCATAGCGGGAAGGTATCATTGTCGCCGTAGGTGAAAAGAACGGTTCCACGCTCGTCGTGCTCACATGAGTTGAGGATGTTGGCTGCTGCATCGCGGGCTATATATCGATGGCTGCGGTCGTGGTCGTCCCAGTTCTGGCATGCCATAAGGAGGGGCACGGCCATAAGTAAGAAATTGAAAATTGAAAATTGAAAATTGAAAATTGGCGGCAGCTTTTTAGTTTTATCCATTAACCATTCCGCTCCGAAGGCTATGAATATGCAGAAGGCATAGAAGCTGAGGATGTATGCGTAGTCGCGTTCGCGTGGTTCGTAGCAGGGGTGGTTGAGATAGAGGTTAAGCACTACACCCCCCATCAGAAAGAGTGTCATAACTACCCAGAAGGCACGCTTCCGTTGGCTTATGGATGTCATACCGAGAATGCCCAGCAGCAGGGGCAGCAGGTAGTAGACATTGTGGCCGCGAGTGGGCAGGCTCTTGGGCATGGGGGCGGAGGTGCCCACCAGCATACGGTCGATGGGGGGGATGCCCGTCACGAACTGCCCATTTTGGGGCGAGCCGAAACCCTGTCGGTCGTTGTATCGGCCTGCGAAATTCCACATCAGATAGCGCAGGTACATATAGGTGAGCTGATAGGTGAAATAGTATCTCGTGTTGCCCAAGAGGGTGGTGTCGCCACCGCTCCAGCTGGCGGCATACTCGGCATCGTGCTCGTGGTGTCGCCACATGCGGGGGTACAGGGGTGCCTTCTCGTATTGGTCGCGCAACAGGTAGCTCTTGAATTCTTCGCTTGTGGCGGGGTGTCCCTCGTTGATGGGGGTGTCGGCATTGGCGCGTATAGGGATGATGAGGTAGGGCGACAAGCCGATGATGAAGAAAACTAAAAGGTAAAAGCTAAAAACTAAAAGGTTAGAAGCCGTCAACTTTTTAGTTTTTTGTTTATCGTTTTTGGTTTTAAAGATGAAGAGTAGCAGCAGTGCCGGAGTGGTGAGCAGGGTGAGCAGGTGGGTGCAGACGCCCAGCCCCAGCAGCAGGGCGATGAGTAGCAGCCACCGCTGTGCCTCGGTGCGGTCGGGGCAGTGATACCAATGCATCATAGCCCACACCATGGCCGAGGCTATGAGCATGGCAAGGCTGTACACCTCGCTCTCCACGGCCGAGAACCACGCTGTGTCGCAAAAGAGGTAGCACAGGCTTCCAACCAAGGCGGGCATGATAGCGTTCCACCCCCTAGGGGCAGAATCGTTGTCGACAGATGCCTTCCGCTTCAGCGAAACCATCTGTTGCAGCAGCCGTATGGTCCAGAATAGGAACATCACGGTGCAGCCTCCTGCTACGGCCGAAAGTGCATTGCTCCACCACGCCACCGCTGCGCTGTTGCCGCAGGCTAGGAGAGTGAAGAGGTGTGCCATCAGTTGGTAGAAAGGGGCTCCTGGCGGGTGTCCCACCTGGAGAAGTGACGACACGGCTATAAACTCGCCACAGTCCCAAAAGCTGGTAGTGGGTTCGGCAGTAAGCAGATACACTATCGTGCCGCATACCCCAAGCAGCCATCCCACCCATTTGTCGGAGGGGGTTACCAGTTGACGACCGACTTGTTGAATATGTCCTCGCATAACTCAGTTACAATCTCACTCACCAACCCTTGCTCCACTGACGAGAAGTCGCGCTCGGCACTGTAGTCCTTAAAGCGCGAAAAACTCTGGTCGAAGTCGGTCTTGGAGTCGAATCGGTTGGTGAATTTCACCTTGATTGTGATGGTGAATCGGTTGGTTGCCACGTTGTCGTCGCTGCCGATAGATGAAGCGCGTGTGCTGTAGTCGGTGATTTCGCCTGTGATCTGCAAGTCGCCGTCGTCGCTGATGACATTCAGGCTGGTCTGAGAAGAGAACATGCGCTGCAGCTCGTCGTAGAGGTTCTGGCTCAACTGGGGGTTGACCGTTGAGGCATAGTTGGGAAACTGCTTGATGGAGATTGTCTTGGCCTCAGGAGGGATGGAGGCACCCGTAAACGAGTACCCGCCCGAGCAGCCGGCCAACAGCAACAGCACACCACAACAAAGTATATGCCTTAGTGTTCTCAAAACTTTTTGGTTTTTAGTTTTTACCTTTTTGTTTTCACACGTTCTGTGAGTCGTTGTCGATGTGCAGCTCGTCCTCCAGCAACCATAACATATACGACGACTGCTGCTCCATATAGTTGAGGATATCAATGCGCTGGTGCAGGTCGTTGATTTTGGAAATCTCGCTGACTATCTCGTCAATCTTTATTTTTATATTGTTATCCATGTATTTATAATGATATTATGCGTTGTGAATAGTTCTTTTTCCGACTGCAAAGATACAACTTTTTTTCTCAATTAGAAAGTTTCTTGGCTTGCCCCATAAAGTCGCCTTGCCTATACCTCTCTTCCAATCCTTATTTGCATCCTATTCGGTCTATGTTCGATTAGAGTAGCGAAGGAGTGGTGTTAACGTATTGTTTGTGTGGTAGATATGTGCCTAATCCATCGTTTGAGCGGACTATGCCCCAAGGGGATTATTTGTAGTTGTAAGCCATGCCAGATATTTAGTGACCTGTGACCAGTGATACGAAAGCACTCGTTTCACAGGTCACTAGTCACAGGTCACTCAAAAACACAGGTCACTTTTTTTCAGCAAAACAAAAAAAGTGTGTATCTTTACATTCAGAAAACGAAGAAATAAAGCTATGTAAAAATAAAGAAATATAACACATAAACAACTGAGCTTGACGCTCTTGTTCTCCTGTAGATAAGCTGGTAACTTTCAATGGTCGAGAATAAGAAAGCGGAAGGTTCACGCCAAGGGGCGTGGATTTTCGTATACTTATTTGACCAAAGGTATTTACCAGCACCTTCTACAGAAATAAGCAGTTCAAACGAAAGAGTCACGCCTTTCTTTATACCCCTTATTTTGAGAATATCGGCTTCCAGCTCAGGCAGGGAAGCTGAAAACTGTTTTATAGAGTAGGCGAAGATATAGGCTTTTGCTATGAATCGAGAACGCAAGGAGGTTTACAGCCCTCCGAGAATCAAAGCTGTAAGTTTCGTGGTGGAATTGGGACTTGGAATGTCCACCCTCCGTTTTGACCCTATGCCATGGGATAACGACACGCCTGGTAGTCAATCTAGTATGTTCGAGCACGACAATTGGCCAAGCGAAAGCAACAACACAACCTCGTTTGAATTGGAAAGATGGTAAACGAATTAAACTAAAAGGTAATAACTAAAAAGATTGACATTATGAAGAATTTTAATACAAAATTATTAGTCAGCCTGATGGCTGCCGTAGTGTTGGTGGTGGGCTGCAAGAGAGAGTATGGTACCGTGACACTGGGTGCCAGAATTGACGACGGAAGGGATGCCAAAGTTTACATTGACGATTTGACACCCTGCTGGCATAACAACGACTTGATACGGGTCAATAATCAGACCTGCACCACCAGTGCGGCGTTGGGTTCGTTGGCACAAATAACCGACGTGATAGAAAGCAGCCACTACAGTGCTATCTACCCTGCCGACATAGTGGGAAACGTGGACATTTCAAGCGGCAACTCGGTGGCTGTAACCCTGCCTCGCGTGCAATTGTACGAAGTGGACAGCCGTGGCGACCAAAAGGTGAAAGTGCCGATGGGTGCTTATTCTTCAAGTGAATCGTTGACGTTCTACAACCTTTGTTCTTTAATAAAGGTGGTGATTAGCAGCCAGATGAGCAATGAGTTTATGCTTGAACGGATTAAGGTGTCGGCTAATATTGCCTATCTTAGTGGACAGGGGACTGTGGATGTGACAGATGGGAGTTCCGCTAGGGTGACGGTGCAGTCACAAGCACAACATGACGTATCGTTGCTATTCGGGCTGAACAGACCTACAATAGCAACTGGTGATAGGAACACCTATGTTTATTATATCGTTGTTCCTGAATTCCCAACTTCTAATGACGTTACCATAACACTATATGCAGACGGCAATCGGTATTTTAGCGTGACAAAGTATGGTGCAACCCTTGGTCACAACAAAATGGCAACTATTAGTCTGACTGTAGACCAATTGTTACCAGAAGCATCGCCAGAAGGGACTCTACAAGGTCTCTTTTCAATAAGTGCTACCGAGCAAGTTCGTTTCTCACAGGGAAACCTTCAGTACCAAGCGAGTACCAGCACATGGCGCTTTGCCGAAAATCAATACGACTGCATTGGTTCCGCCAATAGCAATATCAGTGCCACATATAGTGGATGGATAGACCTTTTTGGCTGGGGCACCAGTGGTTGGAACAGTGGTGCAACAGCCTATATGCCATACTCAACGAGTAGGACGGCCTCACACTATTATCCTGGAGGGTCGTATCAGAACGGTCTGACAGGGGAATATGCCTGTGCTGACTGGGGGGTGTATAATGCCATTAGCAATGGGGGCAATGAGATTAACTTGTGGCGCACCTTAACTCGGGACGAATGGGAATATATTATCAATACCCGTAATACCAGTACTGTAAATGGGGTAGCAAATGCTCGGTATGCAAAAGCACAGGTAAATAATAAGGCTGGATTAATCCTTTTCCCTGACAATTATACTCACCCCAATGGGGTGACGCAGCCCAATGGCATCAACAATGCAACTACCACTTATTGGACTCAGAATAATTACAATATATCCGATTGGGGACTGATGGAGACTGCTGGTGCAGTCTTTCTGCCAGCAGGAGAGGTTCGATGGAATGGAACACAGGTCTCTAATAATGGTCCAGAAGGTGCCTATTGGTCGTCTACTCCATACACCACCTGGATAGGTACCGAACATTTGCTGGAAAATGCGTACTGCTTGTTTTTCGATGACAATGACGAGGGAGAGGGAGTTGCTGTCAGTGACATTCGTCAAACATATGAGCGCTTTTATGGCCTTTCTGTACGACTTGTTAGGAATAACAACTAAAAACTCGTTGCGAGTAGATTACGGAAATTCCATAAACTTCCGTCTCGCGTTCCATACAAGAAGTCCCCGCCACCACGGCGGGGACTTTCTTTTATTCAATGACGAAACACCTCTCCGCAAGCATACAGCGGCACGTTCTCCATCCAGCCTTGTTCTACGTATGGCTTCATAGAGAAGCGCAGACCTTTCAGCCCTTGATGCTCCTGCACAAAGGTTTGAAGCGACTTGCTCTTTACATTATCTCCCGCCTTGACTTCTGTCGGGATAATACGACCATCTGTTTGTAGCAGGAAATCAATCTCAAGTTGAGAATTATCTTTGGCAAAATAATAGGCATTTACACCTTCGACCGCCTTTATTTGTTCTAGAACGTAGTTCTCCGAGAATGCTCCTTTAAATTCAGAAAACACCGTGTCTCCCAACAGAATGTCCTGTGGTGCGGTCTCCGCCATGGCAGCAAGCAGTCCCACATCAAGTAAATAGATTTTGAAAATGGAATTGTCGGCATAGAATTTGAGTGGCAGTTGCGGCACCTTGCAGCGTTCGACCCGATAGACCAATCCTGCATCTACCAACCATTGCAGAGCCAATTCGAAATTTGCTGCACGAGCACCTTTTTTCAACATCCCGAAGATGAATTTCTTATTCTCTTTTGCCAATTGTGCCGGAATGCTGTTCCAAACCTGATGTATGCGCTGTGCCAGTGTCGAGGTATGCTTGGCAATGTCGCGTTCGTAGGCATCCAATATTTCAGCCTGTATTCTTCTGACCTGTCGTGAGTCTTTGTTGTTCACCCATGCCTGCACGGCTTCGGGCATGCCACCACAAAAATAGTACTGTCGCAAATAGTCAATCAATGTTTCATGTGATGTGGTCAGATTGTCCCATCGACACTCTACTAGGCTTTCGTACAGCTTTTCCCTGTCGTTGGCCAACAAAAACTCGGCAAATGTCATCGGATACATCCGCAATGTGTCAATCTTCCCCACAGGATAGCTCTCGTCGCTACGCAATGAGATGCCTAATAGTGAGCCAGCCACCACGACATGCAGGTCGCGTCTCTCCTCGCAAAAATATTTGAGCGACGAAATACCATTGTGAACCTCCTGTATCTCATCGAAAAACAGCAACGTCTTGCCAGCCAAAACCTTTGTCTCGTATTGCTGCTCTATATCATACAGTATTCTGTCGATATTGAAATCCCTGAACAGCGAGTTCGCAAAAGGATTGTTGTGACAATTGATATACACCATATTATCGAACTCATGTTCGCCAAATTGGTTAATAATGTATGTCTTTCCTACCTGTCTTGCCCCAAGCAACACAAGTGGTTTGCGGTCCAGATTGTCTTTCCATTGCAGCAGATTACTGTATATCAATCTTTTCATAATATTGTGTATATGTAAATCAATTTGCAAAGATACATTTTTATGAGGGAATATGTAAAATAAAATACATTTTTATGAGGGAATAAGTGGAAAAAGCTACATTTTTATGAGGTAATAAATGTGTATCACTACACTTTTATGAGGGAAAGAGCAGGGGTATCATGGCCATTTTGATTGGTATGGACTGTATGGCGAGAAGAGTTTTTTCGATATTACAAAAAAAGTGTGTATCTTTGCAGACAATTATGAATCGTCTAGAGTATTGGATTAAAGCACAAACACAGTATCGTGTACACTCGCCATTTGTGTTTGAGATGTACAGGAAGGTGCTTTTTGCCCATGTAGACGAGGAGACCTTCCGTGTGTTTGTCGCCCAGCTGCCATCTGACGAAGGGGCTGACTCTCGCGACAGGCGGTATTTGGAAACGGTGTATAAGATGCAGGACTACTACGGGCTGCAAATGCTCTGTTTTGACCGAGACGAGGCCGTGATGGAAGGAGGCCTGTTGGAGAGTGTGAAAGTGGTGTGCCGCCCACACCGCTACCGGGCGAGGGAGTTGCGTTGGATGGCACAGCAGGGCAATGCCAAATATAATGTCAGTATCGACATGTTTGACGTGGGGGTGCTTTTTTATAATCCCAAGATGCACAGACAGAAGTTTATATTAAGATGAGTTATGTATAGGAAATTATTTATAGTCATTTGTTGCGGAGTGTTATCAATGTGGCTGGCAGGCTGCGGACATAAGGACGACGAAACGCCCAAACCACAGGCCTATCTACGTATCGACATGCCACCGCATGATTACACTCTGTGCGACACGGCGGCGTTGCCCTTTACTTTCGAGCAGTCCAAACTATCGCAGATTGAGTGGAAAAAATCCAAGCCGGGTGAGAATTGGTTTACCCTAGTCTATCCCAAGTACAAAGGCTATGTGTTTATGACCTACAAAACCATTAGAGGTGAAAAGGAACTTCGCGCACAAGTGGACACGTCGTACCAGTTTGTCGAGAGTCATTTCTCCTTCTCGTCGGGTGTCGACGAGAACCGATTTGTGGACCGTCCGCACCGCCTTTCGGGCACGACCTACCATCTGAAAGGGCAGAACGTGGCCAGCACCTATCAGTTCTGGGTGACCGATAGCGTGAGCCACTTCCTACGCGGGGCGCTGTATATCGACTGCACGCCCAACAACGACTCCCTTGCGCCGGTGCTGGACTACCTGCAGGCGGATATCGACCATTTGATAGAATCAGTGCGATGGAGATAAGGCGTTTTCTGACCCTCGTGGCAGTCCTCCTGTTGGGTATGGGTATGCATGCGCAGACCTTTACGGAACGTGAGGTAGAGTTGAAAATCGTAAAGGAGTATGAGCACGACACTATGCTATTGGCTGGGACGCTGACCATGCCCACAAACGTGCGTAAGAAGGTGCCTGCAGTGATTCTCATTACCGGCTCGGGAGCACAGAACCGCGACGAGGAGCTGATGGGGCACCGCCCGTTTAAGGTGATAGCTGAGTATCTGTCGACACGCGGCTACGCCGTGCTGCGGTGCGACGATAGGGGAGTGGGCGGCTCTACAGGCGATATGGCGCACGCCACCACACTCGATTTTGCTTCGGATGTGGAATCTCAACTGATGTACCTGCAATCTCCTCAGGCGAATCTTAATATTGACCCCAAGCGTATATTCCTTTTCGGGCACAGCGAGGGGGCTACTGTTGCTGCCATAGTAGCTGCTCGAAATGGTCTCACGCTCAACCCCGTGGCTGGCGTGGCGATGCTGGGAGGCGCAGGAGTCGACGGCAAAACGATATTACTACAACAGAACGAGGCGCTATTCCGTCTGCGAGGTGTGGCCGACAGCCTCATCGAACGGCGGCTGGCATGTATGCGCGAGCTGTTTAACGTCTGCGACACACTCTTTCTCGACAAGGATGCCGACACGGTGAAGACCCTCAATCTGGCATTCCGACCCTTGTTTAAAAAACACAGCGAGGGACTGACCAAAGAGCAGAAACAGCAGATAGGGCTCACCAACGGCGAATGCTACGGCTGGGCACTCACGGTGGCCACCCCGTGGATGCGCACTTTCCTGACTTTGAACCCTGCCGACTATATCGCCCAAATGCGCTGTCCGCTGCTAGCCCTCGGGGGTGAGATGGACTGCCAGGTGCCCACCGAGGAAAACTTTGAGGCAATTGCCGACGTCTGCAAACGAAACAATGTCCCCTACGAGGTCGCCCTGCTGGCTGGCATCAACCACTTGGGGCAAATGTGCGAGACTGGCTCGGTCGACGAATACGCCACCCTCGGCCAAGCCCCCGACGACATGGTGTTGGAAACCCTTGTCAACTGGCTCGACTCCATCGCCAAACCAAGCAAGCGCACCAAACGCTAACCCTAGGGGTTGTTGATTTGTAGTATTTTTTTCTTCCATGTCGAGGAAAAAATATATTTTGTACGCTTAAAAAGGGAGCTGTGGTGTGGTGTAGTCGTATGTGTAATAGCATATTATACATTTTTCGCCATGAGTCTTAGTTCCACAAAGCTAAGATGTAATGGGAAAAGAAGTATTCATTCACCTTTGATTATAGGGCATCCCTCCTGTTCCTTGCGGACAGCCTTAACATCATATAATAAATGGTATTTACTATGATTGAGAAACGGAAACATGAGTACGACGCTCCGATGGTAGAATTGATTGAGGCCCGTGTCGAGAAGGGCTTCCAAGGCAGTTTCACTGGCACCACAGAAGGGGTCACCAACGGCACAGAGCGTATGCGCGGCAGTGGCCATAACTACGACAACACACTATTTACTTGATTTGCTAACTCAAAAAGGAAAAAGTGATGAAAAGAAGTCTTCTACCCCTTTTGTTTGTCATTGGGCTGATAAGCCTGACATCTTGTAAGAAAGAACAGACGACTGGCCTTGAGTTTACCGCCACGATGGAGGAATGCACCGACGTGCGGAACGGTAAGACGGTGTTGAACGGAGAGTATCTGCACTGGACCACGGACGACCAGGTGCGCATTTACGGTAACGGCTGGAGCGACTTCGCGGTGACGCCACTGAGTCCGGCCACCAATGCCCGCTTCACCGCTATAGAGGGAGGCAGCCTCGAGCAGAGCAGCACCTATCGCGCATACTATCCCTCAACGCTGACCACCGACGGTGTTACCATCACCCTGCCCACCACACAGACGAGCGTCGACGGCACGCTGCGCGATTTCCCGATGTATACAGAGTCGACAACGCAGCAATTGGCGTTTAAGAACCTCTGCGGTGTGATGAAGCTGAACCTGCAGAAGACGGGTGTGACGGTCACCTCCATAAAGTTGACTATGGGCAGCCCGATAAACGGCACCTACACGGTGAGCACTACCAATGGGGTGCCTGCGCTGAGCCTTCAGTCGGGCAGCGGTAGCAACACCACCACGCTGGAGTGCAACCAGAGCATCAACTCGGCACACGACTTCTATATCTACCTGCCTGAAGGCACCTACAGCGGACTGACGCTAGAGATTAAGGCTAACGACGGCACGGTGTGCACCAAAGGACCCGCCACAAGCAATGTGGTGATAGAGCGCAGCAAGTACAGCACCCTGACGCTGGGCGGGGACGATTTGATTTTCACTCGTCCCACTGGCACGAAGAGTGGCTTCTTCACCATCAACGAGGATGGAGCCCAAGTGTGGTTCTCACAGGGCAACTTGAAGTATTATAAGGGTAGCGGTAAGTGGTACTTTGCCGACGAACAGTACTACTTTGTCGGTGATGACAACAGCAATATCGGCAACAACGCGTACACTGGACCGATAGACCTCTTCGGCTGGAGTACGGGCAATAACCCAACGGTGTATGATCCCAATTGGTCCTACCCTTCTTCTTTCGAGGATTGGGGCGACAATGCCATCGATAATGGGGGCAACACTGCCTACATGTGGCGCACGCTGACAGCTGCCGAGTGGACTTATCTGTTCAGGACCCGTGCCACCAACACCAACTTGGGCACAACAAACGCCCGGTATGTCGCGGCCAATGTGAATTCCAGAAATGGACTCATTCTTTTCCCTGACAACTACATCCATCCTTCGGGCATTCAAACTCCCAGTTACATCAATGGTACTGCCAACGGTTGGAGCTCCAACAACTATAGCAGCACAGATTGGTCGGTGATGGAGGCTGCGGGAGCAGTGTTTCTGCCTGCGGCGGGCAGTCGCTCAGGCACGTCTCTTTCGAATATTGGTTCTATTTGCCAGTATTGGTCATCCGATGAATATGACGGTACAAGGGCGCGCTTATTGGGCTTCAATAATATTAATCTCTACACTCCTAACACCAACAGCATTGCGCGCTCAACAGGTTGTTCCGTACGTCTTGTCATGGATTACAATTGACGATTGATGTTCCCTTTGTGGAACATGCCATAAGCCTCTAAGGCAATGGCGGGGTAGGGGCAGGGATGCAGTCTCTGTCCCTACCTTGCTTTTTGTCTTTAGCTCAATGGGTTGGCGAATGTGGCAGAAAATAAATTTGTCTATATCAATTATTTTCCTTATCTTTGCAAATTCAAAAAGTAATACATTAATAATTAAAATATTGGATATGTCGAAGTTACTCCTTTTAGGCGACGAAGCAATCGCGCAAGCCTTTATTGACGCAGGCGGTAGTGCCATCAATAGCTATCCCGGCACCCCGTCGACTCAAATCACAGAATATGTAATCAAATCGAAAGAGGCTGCCCAGAAGGGCATCCGTGCTAATTGGTGCGCCAACGAGAAGACCGCCCTCGAGGCATCGATCGGCGTGGCATACGCTGGCAAACGTGCCATGACCTGCATGAAGCATGTGGGTTTGAATGTGTGTGGCGACC
>CAMYZD010000058.1 GCA_947303735.1 uncultured Bacteroidales bacterium
CGGCAGATGGTGTCGAACTGCGCCTTGGTCTGGAGGAAGAGGTTGAAGGAAGGCTTGCGCATGAGCTTTAAGACCTGGTCGCTAGTATGCTCAGGAGCCACCTTGAGACGTCCGCTGACATGGTGCAGCACCACATGGCGGAAGTAGTCCCAGCCGTGGTTCTCTTTAGTAAATAGGTCACAACGGATGCCGCTGCCGATATAGACATGCTTGATGCCGGGAATGGCGGAAACCTTCTTGTAGAGGTCGACGAGGGGACGATGGTCGGACTGGAGGTTTTTGCATATTGAGGGTTGGATGCAACTGTAGCGGGGGCATTTCTGACAGAGTGCCTTATCCTTGCCCGACATGCGGTACATGTTAGCAGAAGGGCCGCCGAGGTCGGTTATGACACCATTGAAGTCTTCGCGCTCGGTGAGAAGCTTCACCTCTTTGAGAATAGACACTTCAGAGCGTGAGGCTATCTGTTTGCCCTGATGGGCTGAGATAGTGCAAAAAGAGCAACCGCCGAAACAGCCGCGATGGATGTTGACAGAGTTCTTAATCATCTCGTATGCGGGGACGGTGCCGCGCTTCTTGTACTTGGGGTGCGGCAGGCGGGTATAAGGTAGGTCGAAGGAGGCATCAATCTCCTCGGTAGTCATGGGTGGCTCTGGCGGGTTGACGACGACAAGACGGTCACCGTGGCGCTGCACGAGGGTGGCGCAAACTATCTTGTTGCTCTCCTGCTCAATGATGTGGTAGTTCTCGGCTTCAAAGCGCTTGCTACGGAGGCAGTCTTCGTAGGAGTGGAGCTCAATAATAGGGCTAGCAATACTAGAAATACTAGAGTCACTAGAAATACTAGTGTTATCAGTGATATAGGCCACTTGGGGCAGAGCATAGCAGGCTTCAATGCCTTTGCCTTGGTTGAGGAGTTGGGCTATCTTGAGAGTGGTGCGCTCGCCCATGCCGTAGTTGAGCAGGTCGGCGGGGGTATCAGCCAGAATGCTAGGGAACAGCTTATCATCCCAATAATCGTAGTGTGCCAGACGGCGCATAGAGGCCTCGACACCAGCAATGACGACAGGGGTGTCGGGATAGAGCTGCTTGAGGATGCGAGTATAGACGTATGTGGCGCGGTCGGGGCGGAAACCCGCTTGACCTCCGGGTGTATAGGCATCATCGTGACGCAGACGGCGGGCAGCAGTGTAATGGTTGACCATGCTGTCCATCACACCACTATTGACTCCGAAAAAGAGACGTGGACGACCAAACTTGCGAAAGTCGCGCAGGTCGTCGCGCCAGTTGGGCTGAGGGATAATGGCAACCCGATAGCCAGCAGCCTCGAGCGTGCGCCCTATGACGGCAGTGCCAAAGGAAGGATGGTCGACGTAGGCATCGCCTGTGACCAGAACGATGTCGACCTGCTCCCATCCAAGGCGCTTGACCTCTTCTAATGTAATTGGTAGGAAATGCCCCATAATCAGTAGATTGAACTATTAAAAACGAAGATGCAGGCCAAGTGAGCCACTGAAACGCTCATAGTTGAAGAAGTTGTTCTCTTTGGGCCAATCGGTGAGATAGGCGTAAGAGACATTGACAGAGAGCTTCACCTTCTGCCCTCCGATGCGGAACATCAGCTGAGGCTCGATAAGGTAATGGGGATCAGTTAGAGTCTCCTCAAGCTTCTCGGGACCATCCTCCGGCAGCAACACTTTTTCCCACTGCGACTGCATCAAGCCCCCTTTCACCCCCATGCCAATGTCGATGTCGCCATCCACTAGGTTCACCCAGCCGATATTGACCTGCCCAAAATAGAGGTTATACTGACCGTCCACACGGTAATGCACATCTCGGACAGTATTGATATTGTCGTTGCACGACATGCCGTAGCCATAACCCAGATACCCCTCGAGCACCATTTTGCCAAAGGGATGGAAGGTGCCAGCCAACGCCTGGGCGTAGAAGGTGTTCAATTGAGTAATACTGAAAGAGACCTGCATACCAACAGCCTTCAGCGGAGCATAGCTGAAAGAGGCATTGATAGCAGGATGTGCTAGGAGAGGTGCCGAGAGGGAGGCCGAGGCATCCACCTGCATCTCCCCCTTCTCATGCAGCAGCGGAATGTCGGCATTGTGAGGATGATATACCACACACGAAGCCGCAAGTCCCGAAAGCATCAGCATGAGCAATAGGCTATTATGTGTTTTAATTTTCATTGAAACTTGAGTATATATATGTAGGTTTTAAAGATGTGATATCAATAATATTCCCTAATATAAAGATAAGCCTTACTAAACAAATTTTCATCTTTGTGTAATTTGTATTTCAACAGCGTCTTACGTAAAGCTTTCTGCACCTCACGCTCACCAGCGTTAGTGGTTTGCCAACCAGGAAAACGGACTATCTTCACGATACTGTCGATGTCAGCCACTATACGACCCACTACAGCTGGTGTATCATCAGTTCTGAGTTCCATAAAGAGTTCTGTAAGAGCCTCCTTTCCGGTCTTACGCACCTCTGCATTATCCTCCATCTTCTCTGCCTGCAAGGTCTCACGGGCTATCTGGCACAGCTCCTTGATGAATTCGATGCTTGTTATCAATCCTTGTTCTGCCTTGTCGCGCAATGCTTCCAACCGTTTACTCAGCTCAATGAAAATGGGTTTGTCGGCGTGTTTCTTGAAACGCTTAATCAACTCACGTTCCATACGCTTGGCGGCCTTCATGTCTTTCTTATCCATCAGTGCCGACACCATAGCCTCGTCGAGCACCACCTCTTCCATATCGGTATGGATACCTTCCACGTGGATGTTCTCGTACATAATACGCTTGGTTTGGGCACCCATAGATAGCCAAATCAGTTTGCCTAGGGCTTCGGGACCGGAGGGCTTGACCGACTGATAGACATTCGACAGCCATTTGTAGTCACTGCGGTAGGGCTCCAACGAAGGGTCGGGTGAGAGCGACTCCCATATATTGGCCAACCGGCGGTAGTCGGCGGCGAAAGCATCGCGTTTTTCGTTAGTATCGATGGCATTTTGAGCGGCCTGCAGGCCGTCAAAACCGTCAATGGTACGGTCCACACCAGCAAAATGCGCCAGCGTCTCTTCCATTACCTTCGGCAACTCCTCGATAAGGGCGTTGAGGTTGGTGATGACCTTGCTCATCACCTCTTCGTCGAACTCCAATGCTTTGGCGGCATCGTCGAATACGCCGAAGTAGTCCACTATGCGTCCAAAGGTCTTGTTGGGGAACTTGCGGTTGGTGCGGCAGATGGCCTGCAGCAGCGTGTGGTCTTTCAATGCCTTGTCGAGATACATCGTCTGCAAGATGGGCGAGTCAAAACCCGTCAGCAGCTTTGCCGTGACTATCAAGAATTTCAGTTCCGACTCTGGCTTGTTGAATTTCTCAATCAGTTTCTCCTGCTCGTCTTTGGTGAGGTTGTAGAGCCTTTTCAGCTCATCGTCGCCTTTGCCCGAGGTGGAGATGACCACCGCCGAGGCCGAGTCGGGGAAGTATTTGTTCAACTCCATCTTGTAGAGGTGGCAGGCTTCGCGGTCGGGCGTCACAATCATCGCTTTGAAGCCTTGTGGCTCCACCTTGTCGCGATAGTGCTGCGCGATGTCTTTGCAGATGGTGGTGATGCGGTCGGGCGACTTTAGGAACTCCAGCATCTTGGCGGCTTTGTTGGAGAGGGTGATTTTGGCATCCTCATCCAGCTCGTTGGTGATGCGTTCAAATTCCTCATCCACCTTCTCGCGGTCAATGTGTATGTCTAGCAGGCGAGGCTCGAAATGCAGCGGCAGGATGGCCTCGTCACGCAGGGCATCCTCGAACGAGTAGCGGCTCATATATCCACCTTTGTCCTCGGTGGCACCGAAGGTCCAGAAGGTGTTATGCTCCGACTTGTTGATGGGGGTGCCTGTCAATCCGAAGAAGAAAGCGTTGGGCAGGGCGGCACGCATACGGCTGCCGAGGTCGCCCTCCTGGGTGCGGTGTGCCTCGTCGACCATCACGATGATATTGTCGCGGCGGTTGATGTTGGGCTTGGCATCTTTGAATTTGAAGATGGTGGTGATGATGATATAGCGTGAGTCGTTCTCTAGATAGCTGTTCAGAGTCTCTATGTCTTCGGTGGACATCACGTTGGGAGCCTCCTTGAAGACGTTCTGTGTCTGTGAGTCGAGGTCGATACGGTCCACCACAATCATCACCGTTGGGTTCTTCAGTGCTGGCAGGCGGCGCATCTTCTGTGCTGCGAAGAGCATCAGCAGCGACTTGCCTGAGCCTTGGAAGTGCCATATCAGGCCCTTTTTGATTTTGTTCTCGAGCACACGCTCCACTATCTTGTTGGCACCTTCGTACTGCTGGTAGCGGCATACCACCTTGGTACGCTGGCGACTTTTGTTGGTGGTGTAGGTGGTGAAGTTATAGAGTATGTCGAGCAGTGTCTTGGGGGCGAGCAGTTGCTTCAGTTCGGCGGCTACAGCCTCCAGTCCTGGCAGCTCGGCTTCCTCGGCACCTTCGTTCAGTCGCCAGGCAGCCCAGAACTCCAGCGGCGTGCGTACGGCACCATAGAAAAGATTCTTTCCTTCGGTGGCGAAGCTGAGCACGTTGGGCACGAAAAGCTCCGGCACGCTGTTCTCGTAGCCGTCGTGGATGTCGGAGGCGGCATCGAGCCACGAGACGGCAGGTCGCACAGGTGTCTTGGTCTCGCCCACCACCAGCGGCAAGCCGTTTACGAACATCACCACATCGGGACGCTTGGTCTCGCGGTTACGTACGCTGAACTGGTTGACCAGCCAGAAGCTGTTGTTGGCAATATTGTCGAAGTCTATCAGGCGTACTGGCACGTGGGCGTAGTTCTTGCCGAATGGCATCGACATCTCACCACGCAGCCACTTAGCAAACTCCTCGTTGGCACGCACCAGACCCGTGCTGTTGACCGACAACAAGATAGAACGCAGTTTGTATATCACCTCGTCGGCCCTGTCAGGCTGAGCCTTGATCTCGGGGTTGAGCCGGATAAGGGCATTCTTCACCTCTGTCTCCTCCATCACCTCGGTGATCTCTCGGCGAAGCTCCGATGCAGGCATGTATATCCACTGCGCCCCGTAGGGAGTAGAATCCTCGTGTACAGAGCCTGTATCATTCAGATTCACCCCCGTCATCGTCATAATGACGAAGTTTTCCACTGCATTTATTTCATTGAAGGGCATGATGTTAATCGTTTAGTATTTGTCTGATAGTTTCAAATAAAGAACGGAAACCATCAATATTTACATTGTCAAATGGAGGAACTCTATTTAAAACATTTGTCGCAAAATCCTCTTTTGAAAGAGCTATGTTCTCGTCTGTTTCAACATCAATCACACCAAAGTCAACAATTTTAACACGATTATTCTTCTCCGCATCAGTTAATGTCTTGTTTCTGCAAATAATAGAGTGGTTTGATAATAAAGCTCCACTTCTTATTGAGAATTCATTTGTTAGAAACAAACGTCGATTATTGTTGTCAAGTTTTTTAATATCATCTTCGGGATACATCATTTCAATAGATATTCCACAACCATAATTTTGGGGATCGGGGATGGCACATTGATAAACATTATTACCCATTTTCTCATATTGAACACCTTCTTTGACGATTTTTTTATCTGTATCAAAAACAGCAATGATTTTGTGATTATTTGGAACAACTTTAATATTGGAAATGATATTGGGTAAACGGTCTCCCATATCAAACGTATACTCAAAGAATTCAACATCCAGATCTGTAAATTCATTCATCTCTTGAAATTTGCACAATGCATTCTTTAAATGTTTCCAATCCGTTTTCCCTTCGGTAATTATTAGAGGCTTTGTTAGATTTGCAACACGTTCTTTATATGAATACAAATCCTTTTCTAACTTATTATATCCTTCATCAATTAAATTATAACAACTCCGAATTTCTTCAAAATGTTCGACATTCTCCATAAGGATGCCATTTGGTAACGAAAGAAATTGACATTTGTCTTGAAAAAGGTCATTCATTCCAAGTAGGAAAAACGGCGAATGGCTAGAAATAATGAATTGAATTTTAGGAAATAGTTGGACTAACTGTGGTGCAATATTCTTTGCAAAGTCGGAATGTAGATGACTATCTATTTCATCAATGAGAACAATGCCCGAGATGTTGTCTAACTTAGCAATAGGATCGTTACAAATCCTGTCGTATTCTTTTAGTATTTTACAAGCAATTGATAATATCATTATTTCTCCAGAAGACAAATTATTAAAAGAAGCAACGATTTCTTGTTCTTTTCCATTATAATCAGTCCCATATATTGCAATCTTTCTATGGTTATTTTGTCTTTTTGAAATACCTATTCTAGCAGATAGATATTTGCTATTAAATAGTCTTGTTAATACTTTATTTATATTATTTTGGATTGTGGTATTTTTTCCCTCGTATCCAACACGAGCTGTTAGACCATTAGGAAGTCTGCTGCCATTTATCTGATTTGTATTAACCTCCTCGTATAATAGCTTATCCATAATAACATCCAACATCCATGATTCGGTGTCAGAAAGCAAATCTTGGCAAATCATATTATCCTTACTTGTTCCTATATAGTTGTCGGAAAGAATAATATGAGGCGATTCATTGTTTTTATTGAACCATTGAGGAGTATAATAACGATCAACAGGAAAATATAAATATATGTGATTATTAATCTCTTCTTTACTGGTTTTGTCTGTTTTATGAAAAAAACCAGAGTCTTTCAACTTGCCATCGTCAATGTTTATATGCTTGTGAACATTACTTTTATAAATATTATCTTTAAAAAAAGAATAATTGTTTGTTATCAAATCAGTATAAGACTTATCATTAGCGTATTCAAGATTTATATATGCATATTGTGTTCCTTCTTTAATATAAGACTTGCTGCCGACCCGATAATAATTGTTCTCAGAAACTTCCATTAAAATATTATAATGTTTTCGCTTCATTTCAATCAGGCTGTGGATAATATTTGATAACACTAATGTTTTTCCACATCCGTTACGACCAATTAATACTAATGGTAGGGGATTCCCGTTTTCGTCAAATTTGCATGAATACTCTAATCTTTCTATAGGACCGTAGTTTTCTATATGAATGCTTTTTAAATACATAAATCAAAATATTTTATCAATTAATTCCTGCTTTATCTGTTGTGAAAGAGCGATTTGCTCGCTAAGTTTGAATTCTTGCGTTTTTATGTTACCTATTATTGTCATAATTTCATCTTGTTTTTCTTTTGGAGGAAGATAAAAATGATAATCGGCAACTAGTTCATGGGAAACACGAGGCATTTTGGTGCCAAAAGATTTGTCAACAATGTAATCCAAAAATGCCTTTGAATGTAATACGTTTATTATGTATTCTTTTGATGTAATGGGATTGGTGTTATAAACGATAATCTCTGTTGAACAAATCCCATCAAAATCCGCAATGATGCATTTGTCCAAATATGGTCTTAATTTGCTGTATAACAAATCACCTTTCTTGAAGATAGAACTATCAGCAAGAACATCTTGAGGGTTGCCATATTGTGTAGTAGTATATGCACCGCTTTCTATATGTTCAAGACCAATATATTTATCAAAGCTATGAGGTGCTTTGCTCTTTTTCTTGCTGACAATCAGGCAATCTGAGAGTTTGGCATTCGCTTGCTTTGATGTAAGTTGCTCAAATGCGAGTTTCCTATATTCCTCCATCTTTTCCCTCTCCCTCTTCTCCTTCTCCACCACCTCGTCGGCGGCCCAGAGCAGCTCGGCAAGGCGCTTCTGCTTGGCTTTGGGCGGGAGGAGGAATTCTTGTTTTGCAATGTCTTTCCAATTGATAGTTGGAGACAAGCCACCGACAGATATGGTAATTGCCATATCAATGAACGATTTGGAATGAAACAGAAATGGCAAAAACAATGGGTCAATAACATCTTCTTTCGCTCTCAATACCATTGCGTGAGCAGAACAAATGCCGTCTGTCGTTGCCAAAGCTGTTTTCCTTTGATAAGCCCTCCTGCGACCAAAGATGATATCTCCCTTGTAGAAGCGTAGTTTTGTGCCTTCAACATCACTTGGATGACCATGCCGTTTGATATGTAATGAGTCTGGGTCTATATGTTCCAGCCCAACGTACACATCAAGGTCAGTTTGGCTAGGTTCAACCCTTTCCGATATGTTTTGAACCATCTCGTCAAACCTGTATTTCTTCCAGCCAGTTTTATCTATGGTGATATCGTTCATTAGTGTAGTTTATTCTATCAGTTTTATGTTCCAATCAAATAGTAGTTAAATAAAGATATTCTTAATAATCAATGATTTATATTTCGGTAATATCAAAAAGTGATTTTCCAGTCAAATAATAACTATGCCCATATTCACTTGTCCCCTATCAAATAATAATAAGCCCATATAGGGACTTATTATTGGTTCTTTCCTTTTGTGTTTTTCTTTACTATTTTGGCTGTGGCTTTCACGGTCTCTAAATAGGCTTTTTCCACGGGCGAAAGAGTGTTTTTCTGGTATTTGCGATATTCAGTAGTGGCTTTTTCCAAGGCTTGCTCGTGACTAACAGAACCCGCGCCTTCAAGTAAAGGCCTGTTTCCGGAAGCGAGCACAGAATCCAACTGATGGATATAGTCACTCATATACATAGGCTTGTGCTCAAGGGCATTGATTTCAGCCAAGTCAAAATAACCGGATACAAGGTTGTTCAAAATCTTTAGCTCGCTTTCGCTAAGGTAATTCTTGGCAATTCCGATGTCCTTTAATGCTGGCAATTCACCAGAAAAAGTAGTCAACCCCATAAAAGGCTTTTCTGCATCGGCACGCTCGTATATGACTTCGGCTGCCGTGTGTCCGTGAGCAGCAAAATGCAGTTTGTTTTGTACCATTTTGAAGAAGTGAACAGATTCTTCACTCTTGGGATCATAGTCCACACTGGTCGCATATAAGTCGAGCACCTGTCTATACAGCACTTTTTCCGAAGAACGAATGTCACGTATACGGTCAAGCAACTCTTTCCAATAATTGCCCCCACCATTCCCTTTCAGTCGCTCATCGTCCATCGTGAATCCTTTGACCATATATTCTTTCAAGCGCTGAGTCGCCCAGATGCGGAAACGTGTGGCAACAACCGATTTGATTCGATAGCCTAACGAAATAATCATATCGAGGTTGTAATAGGTAACCTCGTAGTTTTTACCATCATCGGCAGTTGTTCGGAATTTCCGAACAACTGACTCCTCAGTCAATTCTCCTTCCTCAAAAATGTGCTTAATATGTTCACTTATATTAGATTTACTCGATTGATATAACACCACTAACTGCTGTTGATTGAGCCAAACAGTATCGTTATCTAATTTAACATTAATATTCGTCAAACCGTCTTCGGTTTGATATATGATGATGTCGCCCGTATTTTCAATTTTATCATCCATTGTTGTATATAAAAGTGGTTTTTTCAAATGCAAAGATACAAATTAATGGCAATATTTCAAAAGAATTGCAGATGATTAGATATTTAATTGTCTAATATTTCGTTGATTCTGTCGTGTAGTTCTATTCTATTCCTTTCCCATTCGTCCAGCAACTCGGGCAGCGATTGTGTGGGCTTGTCACTTTTCACCTCCAAACGAGAAACATATTGTGAGATGTTCAGTGTGGCACCATTGTCGAGTATCTGTTTGTTGGTGACTACTTTGGCAAAACCCGCAATGTCTTTGTACTCCTTATATGCCTTGAAAATCTTGTCGATATGCTGCGGTTCAAGGGTGCTGATGGTCTTGTCGCGCTTCACCTCGTCGACGGCATTGATGAAGAGGATCTTGCCCCGACGGTTAGCGGGTTTCTGCATACAGCAAATCAACAGGCAGGCCTCCATTGGGGAGTTGTAGAAGAGGTTGGGACCTAGGCCGATGACACAGTCGACGCAGTCGCTCTCAATCATTCGGCGACGCATCTCGCGTTCGGCATCACGGAACAGGATGCCGTGAGGCCACAGCACCACACAACGCCCGGTGTCGGGCTTGAGGCTCTTCATTATATGCTGCTGAAAGGCATAGTCGGCACAGCCTTGCGGCGGCGTGCCCCATATGTTACGCCCGTAGGGGTCGTTGGTGAAAGCAGCCTGATCCCAGCTCTTGATGGAGTAAGGCGGATTGGCCAGCACGATGTCGAACTGTTGCAGCTGGTCATACTTCATAAAGAGCGGATTGCTGAGCGTATTTCCACGAACAATATTGAACTCCTCAAAGCCATGCAGCAGCATGTTCATGCGGGCAATGCCAGAGGTGATAAGGTTGATTTCCTGTCCATAGAGACGCAGGGTGCGGTATTCTTTCCCTTGGTCTTTGAGCATCATAGCACAGTTGAGCAGCAATCCTCCGCTACCGCAGGTGGGGTCGTAGACGCTCTCGCCCTCTTTAGGGTCTGCAATCAGCGTCATCAGCCGCACCACAGTGCGGTTGGTGTAGAACTCGGCAGCGGTATGACCGCTGTCCTCGGCAAATTTCTTTATGAGAAACTCGTAAGCGTTGCCCAACTCGTCATTGGGCACGTTCTTGATATTGAGGTTACGGGAGGAGAAATGTTCAATCAGTTGACACAGCAAGCTGTCGGACAGACGCTCTTTGTTGGTCCAATCAGCATCACCGAAGATGCCTTGAAGTTGTTGGTTGTTGACCTTTTGTATGGCGTTCAATGCGTCGTTGATGGCTTTGCCGACGTTCACAGTCACCTGCCGGACATGATTCCAATGGGCTTCAGTAGGTACCTTGAAACGGTGGTTTTCGTCGAAGGCGGCATATTCACGGTCGTTGTCACTTTCGGCAAGGGCTTCCTCATATTCCTCGTCATAGACATCACAGATGCGTTTGTAGAATAGCAAGGGGAAGATATACTGTTTGTAGTCGCCGGCATCAATAAACCCACGGAGATAGGTGGCAGCACCCCAAAGATAGGATTCAAGTTCTTTCTGTGTCATTATGCAAACCCCTTAAGCAGTTGAATGAAACGTTCTTCGGCCTCACGGGCTTCCTTTGCGGCAATACGCAGTTGGTCTTTAGCCTCTTCAAGTGTGGGCAGGTTATCTATAACCTCTTTCTCCACATAAAGCGGGATATTCAGATTGTAGTCATTGATACGGACATCCTCAATCGAGGCAACTTTTACATGGTTCTTTACGTCTCTGAAATCGGAATACCAGCCGAAGATGGTGTTGATGTGCTCTTCCTCGAGCGTGTTTTGTGCACGACCTTTTCTCACCTGGTCGGCGGCGTCGATGAACAACACCTTGCCTTTCCTCGACATGTCTTTACGTGCTCTGAATACTAGGATACAGGCCGACAGTGTGGCACCATAGAAAATATTGTCTCCAAGGCCTATCACGGCTTCCAACAAATCGTTTTCCAATAGTATGGAACGAATCTTGGCTTCGGCATGTTTGCGGAAGAGGGCTCCGTGGGGCAACACCACAGCCACTCGTCCGGACTTCTCATCCATCGACTTGATCATGTGCTGCACCCATGCCATATCGCCATTGCCATTGGGCGGCATGCCTGCGATATTGCGTCCGTATAGGTCGTCGGCCCACACTTCGGCACCCCAGTTCTTGAGCGAGAAGGGCGGGTTGGCAATGACTATATCGAACTGCTGCATCTTGTCGTACTTGAAGAATTTGGGTTCTCGAAGTGTATCGCCACGTTCGATATAGAAGTCCTCAATGCCGTGAAGGAACATATTCATGCGAGCAATAGTGGAGGTGGTAAGATTCTTCTCTTGACCATATAGCTTCAGCGTACGGTAGTCGCCACCTTTCTGTTTGACCTGCTCGATACATTCCAGAAGCATTCCTGCCGTACCACAGGCGGGGTCGTAGATGGTTTCGCCTGCCTGAGGGTTGACTATCAATCCCATTAGCCGGACCACAGAACGAGGTGTGTAGAACTCACCGGCTTTCTTGTTGGTTTGATCGGCAAACATCTTTATCAAATACTCGTAAGCACGACCAAGAACATCAGGCTCGACATTGGAGTTGGAGAGGTTGTATTGGGAATAATGCTCGATGAGACGGCATAGGAGTTCATCGGACAGCTTGTCCTTGTTTGTCCAAGCAGCGTCGCCAAAGATGTTGGCCAAGTATTGAGGGTTGGCCTGCTCAATTTGTGAGAATGCCCCTTTGATAGCGCTACCAACATTGGTAGTGGCCATCCGCACGTCGTTCCAATGGCATCCTTTGGGAATGATAAAGCGGTGCATCTCCATTGCAGATGCATAATCGTGGTCGCCTTCGCTCTCTTTCAGCGCTTCAGTATATTCTTCGTCATACACATCCGAGATTCTCTTAAAAAAAAGCAAAGGGAATATATACACTTTAAAATCAGCAGCGTCTACTGGGCCTTTCAGTATCCACGCTGCTTTTGAAAGATATTGTTCTAATTGAGATAATGTCAACATTAATTGCTAATTACTTTAGAAAAAACAATTTGCAAAAATACGATTTATTTTCAACATAGCAAAACTATACTCTCATTTCTTATCCATAGGATAAAAAATAGTATCTTGATAGTCTTAATATCTGTTACAAATAATCGGTTATTCCGACAGTGGAATAACAAATCCTTCAAAAATAACAATAATCCAAGCTACCTATCGATGTCATATAGTGTATCCTTAACACTAATAGGCGACAATATAGTCGAATGCTGCATCGAGCTGGGGTTTGTAGCTGCCAGCGCAATCTTTGTGGAGTATTACTTGGTCGGGGGTATGACCTATGCCTTCAAGCACCTGCCCATCGATACTGGCCTCAAAAGAAGAAGTGTAGACATAATGGCCACGGTAGTCGTTGCCGTCGCCGAATGGACCACCATAGTTGAGGTTGATATCGGTGAAAGGCTGCAAAGGGCCGGTGGCACCGTATGTGCGTTCACCAATAGTGTGAACAGTGGGGAGAACATGCTTAGCACACAGTGGTTCTATCTCGCCCATGCTGGCAGAATTGATGTCGCAGAGGATGACATAAGGAATCCGCTCCGCAGTGATATCACGATGATAAGTGCTGTTAGGATAGATATAATAGGGAGTCCATGGGGAATACTCTTGACGGCCGGGGCCTTCCTTGTAACGGGTCTGCATCACCTCGGCTCGTTCGCTGAGGAAGGTGCCAATGAGATAGTCGAGGTCGTCCTGATACCCACCGTTATTAGCACGGTTGTCGAGAATGATACCTGCCAGTTGGTCGCGCGGAGTGTCGGTGATAGCACGCAACCAATGGTCTAGAAGCGTGGCCCCAGCGCCGGTGGGCGAGGATTCGCCCAACGCACGGATGACTGGGGTGAATGCTGCCATCGACTGCCATAGATAAGGCACTAGCCTTCCATCAGGGAGGCGGAAAAGAATATAGTGGTAGGTGACATTAGAAGAGATGGCTTCCTCATAGAATGGGAATGTGCCAGATTCATGCTCTACTACGGTATAGCCTTCAGATTCTATACCCTCAAGGAAAGAGCGCATCAAGAGTTTGGCTTGAGAATTGGGCTCAAGGTAATAGTCGCGCTCAGTCACTTCCGTCTGTCCCGGCCTAATAATTACCAGCTGACCTTCTTCGGCAGGCAACGGATGGAGGTTTTGGACCACAACCATCATATGGTGGTCTATCATTTGCCCAAACACAGCGCCATAAAGATTAGACAATTCGTTCATCCGGACGAAACCGCTATCGGCATAGTGATGGTCGAGTTCCTGAAACTTTGGTAAGTATTTGCTGTACACGTTGTCCCAATCAGTTGAGTCTACGTCCCAAAAGACATAGCCCGCACTAATACTCTTCCATAAGAAGACAAACTGCTCCTCGTAGGTGCTGTAGGCCAATTTGTGGCTCTCGCCAATATAAGGCAGATAATCTGATTCCTTTCTGCACGAGGCAAGAAAAAGGACAGTAAGTGCTATTAGTAAGATTGTCTTTTTCATGGCTATTGGTTTTGGTTGGAGGGTAAATGATAGGAGAGACCAAGTGTAATGGCAGCCGTGTTGAGATAACGATAATCCTGCAGGGCGGCATAACCTATATAATGACTGACCAAGTCATAGAAGAATAGCGCATTGAGGCTAAAGTCGAACGACTTGTTAAGGCTATAGCTCAGCACTGCACCGCCTACCAGTCCTGCATTCAGTCGGCGGTCGGTAGAAGAAAAGTCCTTCGGAATGTCGAACTCGTTGAAGAATACCTCGTAATCTGTCATTCCATAGGTCACTCCTTTCACCCGTTGGTTCATCCAATAGCCAGCAAAGGCGCCAAACAACAGATGCCCCCTAAGGCGATTGCCTCCAAAAGAGAAGTCGGCCATCACGGGGAGTGAGAGATAGGTGTTGAGATGGTCAGTATATACAGGAGAGAGGTAATGGAGATGGCGTTGCATGCGGTGGTTGCGCTGCATCACACCCAGGTCGGCGCGGATGGCAAACCAAGGGTTGAGGGCATAACTCCCCGTAATACCGAAGTCATACCCCACCAGCGGATTGTACGTCTCATCAATGCGACCAGCCTGAGAGCGGTCGATACTGGTATACCCAATCCCCCCCTGGATCCCTACAGACCATTGTGCTAAGGCCATCCTACCTAGGAGAATGAAGGTTACAATTATTAGCAGATGTTTCATATTGTTTGAGAATTAAGAATCAGTTACCTCACTTATTTGTCTATATCACCATTCACTCATTGCAATGCTTTGACGGGACAGGCACGGGTACAATTATGACATAATATACACTCGGTGGCGTTCTGGCGACTGCGTGAGTCGTTGGTGACCTCTACGTCCATCGGGCAGACCTCAAGGCACTTAGCACAATGAATACATTTATCTTTGTCATATCTGATACGTAGCAACGAATAGCGACTCATCGGCTTGAGGAAGATGGTTATCGGGCAAATGTATTTGCAAAAGGCACGGTTGTCGT
>CAMYZD010000059.1 GCA_947303735.1 uncultured Bacteroidales bacterium
TATAGGCAAGGTTGAAGATACCGAAGTAGAAACCGTATTGCTCGGCACCAACGGCATTCTGCACGCCCACCTCGATGCCCAAAAACCAGAAGGGTTTGATGAGCAGGTTGAGCAGTAGCACCCAGAATAGTCCCGACAACAGTTTCTTTTCCAAGATTGAAGTGTTTTTATTTTTTTAATTCTTAACGCTCTTATGCTATATCTGACTGATTTTATTCAGCGTCCTGAAAGGACGCGACATAGAGACTATTTGGTAAAATTCAGTCATATGTTGTACTAGAGCGAAGTTTAAAGTTTAGAGTTTACAGTTTAAAGTTTAATGTTTATGCGGCAGCCAAATTCTCAATTCTCAATTTTCAATTTTCAATTCGATAAGTTTTCAATTTTCAATTTTTTATCGCCCACTTTTCTTCCATATCCCAGTTTTCGCGCAGTTCGAGGGTCTTCTCAAAAAAGATGACTCGCTCGGGTTGTCGCCCCAGCCAGTAGTCGCCAGGCGTCCATTCTAGGTTGCCATCGGTGTCGACGATGGCGCGAAATTTGTATTTGCCCCCTTTGAGGTTGGGGAAGGTGAGCCGCTGGCTTTTAGTGATTGGGCGTTGTAGTATCTTGTCGCCCTTCTCGTTGGTGAGCTGTATGAGGAAAATGACGGTGTCGGCCAAGCTGTCGGCTACTTGCTCTAGGGTGATGTCGAGCTGTATGTTGCCGTAGCTCTCGATCTTGGTGAATTCGGTGTTGAGGTGCAGCGAGTCGCTATGCGTGTGGCCGTAGAGGTCGGTGAAGCGGTTGGGCAGGACGGTGAAGCAGTATTTCTCTCCCGGCTTGCCTTCAAAGTCAATCCAGGCGCGGATGCTGCCTGAGGGATGGAGGTCGTGGGCAAGGCGCATGCCGCAATAGCTGATGCTGCTATCGGCGAGGTGGAGCACTCTGACGGCCGAGTCGATAGTGCCACGGGTGGTGTCGAGAACTGGGCTCTCAAAGCCTACCCAGAGGGTGTCGAAGAATGGGTGGGTGGGTGCCACCTGCCCTTTCAGGATGGAACTCTTGCTCTTGAGGGCGACGGGCTGGGGCTTGCCTGGTTTCTTCTCCTGGTATTTCAGCTTCAGGGTGTCGCGGAGGTTGGTGTCGGTGAGTATGAGGGTGATGGAGTCGCAGTCCTTCCGCGCCGTCCACACTTGAAGGGTGTCGCCCAGTCGGTTGCGCTTATAGTAGAGGTCGGCAGCGCTACCGTTTAGCGGGGCGATGGATAGGCTGTCGGTTGTGGGGCATAGGGTGATTATCTCGATTTGGCTCTTCTTGGTGAAGTCGCTTTTGGTCACTCGTTGGGTCTCTTTCTTGATTTGCGACATGAGCAGGGTGACTGGCACAATGCCAGAGGCTGGCGAAAGGACGCTGTCGGGGGCTTGGGGAAGGGTGTCCTGCACCTTGAGGGTGTCGGCCACGGTGGCGGAATCGGGTGTGGCTGTGCTGTCTACGGTTGTGGTGTCGTGATGGCTGGTGTCGGGGGGTGCGGGCATCCGCTGGGCGGCAACCAGGGTGTCGAGAAATGCCACCGCTTCGTCTGTGCCCAGGCGCAGGTTTTTGTCCCCGTCCTCGTAAGCGAGCAGCAGGTATCGCCCTTCGCGCAGGTGATTCAACTCGAAGTTGCCCTCCTTGTCGCAGCGGGTCATATACATCGGGTGTTGCTTCGCTACCACAGAGTCGCCTGCCGGCAACAACGCCACCGCCGAGTCGGCATCGGTTTTCTCTGCATACGCTACCACAGTAACCGTCTCTTTCCGAGGCTCGTTGGTGAAAGCATCCAGCACCCGTCCTCGTATGGTCATGCTGTCGATGACGCTGCCGGTCGAAAAGACATACTCAAAGCTGCTCAGCAAATTGCCTTCGTTGAAATCGGCAATGCCGTTTTTGAATTGGAAGAGGTAGGTGGTGTTCTCCTGTAGGGTATCTTTGATTTTTACCAAGATGCCGCGACCCTTGGTGGTGTATTCGGGTTTGTGTTTCATGGGTGGCGACACTAAGATGTTCTCGTCCGCGCTTTTCACCTGCACATATTCATTGAACGAGATGAGGAATTCCTTGGCATCGAAATGGGTCGAGCCGTTGGGAGGGGTGGTCCCCAGCACCACGGGCGGGGTTTCGTCCTTGGGGCCACCCGAGGGGTAGCCCTGTTTGGCGCAGGAGAATAGCAGCGTTATGGCAGTGAGCGCCAATATTGTTGTAGCAAGTACCTTACTTTTCATTATAGCTCGCAGTATTTATAGTTCACCTCGTTGCCCAGTGTCACCACTATGTAGTTTGGGGTATCTTTGTCTTCGTTCAGGTTGTCAAGCAACACGTAAGGCACACGGCCTATCATGTGCTCCTCCTGATGGTGGAAATGACCCATGAGGAATAGGCTGACTTGGTTCTCGTCCATTAGGTCCAGCAGTTGGTAGTATTCGTCTAGGGGCAGGTTGGCAGCGGGGGTGGTGCTGTAGTTGTAGCTAGTGCGGAACAGGCAGGTGTGGGTGCTTACCACCACGTGGCGGAAGTCGTTGCGGTGCTGCAGCACCTCTTTGAGCCATTCCAGTTGGCGCTTGCCATGGGTGGCGTTGCCGCTGTCGAGGAATATGAATAGGTCTTTCGCACCGCTCACCGTTTGCACGGTCACAGTGTAGGTCGAAGTGTGGAAGTATTGCTTGTAGTATTGCTCGCAGTCGAAGTAGATGTCGTGGTTGCCGAGGATGACGAAGCAGGTGTCGGAGCCTATGCCTATCACGCTATCCAACAGATGGAAGGGACGCTCGCCGCTCTCGTTGGCTATATCGCCCAGCACGAGGGAAAACTGCCCCAGCGGGTCGGCGTTCTCGCGCTCCAGCACGGTCGCCACCCTCGAAGCGTCACCTTCGAGGTGTATGTCCGAGCAGGCATACACGCTATAAGTGTCGGGCACACCCGTGATGATGTTCTCGCCATGCTGCTGGTTCCACTCAAGCCATTCGGCCACGCGGTCTTCGGTGTGGCTGCCGCTTGAGAAGAACATGCCTTTCACGTCCAACCTATTGCATGAGCCCAGCATTAGTGCTATTGCGGCCAATATGATAATTCTAGCATTCATAATAGTCTCGTATTTCTAGTATTTCTAGTCTTATCTAGTATTTCTAGTTTTTTTTAAATCTAAAACCTCCTCATTGCCCCAAGGTGCATAAACCAGCCGTCGTAGCTAGCTGTCAGGTTGAGCGACCCCACGGGGTGCACCCCTACCTCTGCTATCAGTGCCGTCTCGTCTTTCAGGGTGTAGTACCCTTTGGCGCTGAAAAACCAATTTGCCACGCGCTCTATCACAAAGTCGTGGTAGTTGCTCCAACGCAGCCCCACGTTCCATTGTTGGGGTATAGTCTGGTTGTTCCACCATCCTTCGATGGCAAACATCACATTCATCGGCTCCAACACAGTGCCCATGCCGCCGTCCGACCTTTGCACCAAGGGGGCGCTATAGCGGTTGCACAAGCCTAGGTGCAAGTCTGCGTGGCGAGCCCGCCAGCCCAGTTGCAGTGCGCTGGTAAACTCCTGCCGGTCAAGCGAGGGGTAATGCCGCCACAGATAGCTGTTCTCCAGCGTCAGGCGTTGTCCCTTGTTCGTGGTCAGCAGGGTTGCCATCCCGCCCAGTTTGGCGGCGATACGGTTGCTACTGGCATATTCCACGCCTGCGCCCAAAGAGAAGGTCTGTGACACCCTCCAGTCAGCCATCAAGGCACCTCCGCCCACCCCGTCGGTGGCATAGTGGTAGTCGTAAAAGCCGTAGCCCACCACCCGTATGGGCGTACTCCCGTGTACGCCCTCATGCGTACTCCTGTGTCCGCCCTCGGGGAGTACCTCCGCCACCTGACCCTGCACGCCAGTACTCCCGAGTATGCCCATTATCGTCAGCAGCAAAGCTGCGCATATTTTTTTTCGTATCACTATCATCTTGTCAATATTTTGTCAGATATTTCTTGCATCCTTGTGGCAAGTTCCCTATTGTTGTCTAGCAAGTTCCAAATCCCATCCTCGCTCAGCACGCCTCGTTTCAAGTCTTGTGGCAGCAGTCCCTTCTCATCATCGGCAAAATCCCGTCGCCACTCCTCGCTATCCAGATAGCCGGCGAGCCTCTCCACCGCCCCCTGTGCCGCCATATAGCGCTCCAACGCCTCCTCCATTTGTCCCACCGCCGCCGTCGCTTCCTCCAGCCGCCGCTCCATCTCCTGTATGCGCACTATCCCCCCTTGCGAGGGTTCCGCCGTCAGGCGGAGGGTATGTCCCTGTGCTGAGGTATGTAAATCATCCATAAACTGCGGTCATTTTAAAATTGCAAAGATACACATTTTTTTCGACATAGTGCTATTCTATGGCTTGTCCTATTTTGTTATACAGTTATGGATTATGTGGAGGTATAGAATCTTAGTTATGTTAACTTGTCAGACATCTGACATTTTTAGTTAGATTTGTCGATGGTAATCAACTCTTCGAGTAGTAAAACTAAAGAGTCATCTTTCGGGCATTACTCTTGTGAATATCTAATAGTCTTTGAAAGTCGTAGTCTGCTCGAATTTTATAGAGAATCCTTTTAACGACATTATACATATCTTTCCCTTTGGAATAATCTGCTGGACAAGCAAAGTTTACACG
This sequence comes from uncultured Bacteroidales bacterium, assembly GCA_947303735.1. Classification (GTDB taxonomy): domain Bacteria; phylum Bacteroidota; class Bacteroidia; order Bacteroidales; family P3; genus Colimorpha. Next base: position 4,651 of record CAMYZD010000059.1, read on the forward strand.
ATCCTCATTAATGAGTTTCATTGCAGTGGCTTTTTTTGTGAGGTCACCATATACTGCAATGGAATGTCCACCATGTTGCTTTACCATTTTCATACAGGGTACATCAGTATCACCATCTCCAAAATAGATCATTCTTTCGAATGGAATTCTGCGCTTGTCTTCTGGGATATACTGATTGACTTTCGAGTTGTCACTTACTTCTCGGATGCCTTTGTTTATCTTGAAAAGAAATTGTGTTTTTGCAGTATAGTCTACAGCGACAGCAGGCCAATATGCAACCCCATTTACATCGTATAAAAAAGAACAGGCGTATATGTTTTCAAATTCTTTGGCTATGGGCGTCCCCTCTATCATTTCTTTTAGTCCAGATGAGTTTATGTAATGTTTGATAATTAAACCGATACTATTGCCGTAATCATTGATTGCTTTAAACCAATCTAATACCCCAGGGTAAAAATCGATTTTCTTGCCGAATAAGTGGAATGACTCCTTTGTAAGTTGGATGTCGCTATAGGTAGCTTCTTTTATCATTAACGACATGTAGCATAAGATTTGGCTGGCATCATTTATCGTTGCTATTTCGCTATTCTTTTTCCAAAACTCATCAGGATTTTTACCTATAGCCTGAACAAAACCAAACTCCTGCATATTGCCAGGAGAAAGCGTTCCATCAAAATCATAAATCAACGCAACTTCTATTTTTTTCTTATTAGGCATAATTGTCAATATGTTTTAGTGTCAGTAAACGCTATATCCTTGATTGAAAATCATGTCGCGATGCCACTCAAGGAATGTCTTGTTTGGTCTGTGATATTCTGGAAGGTGTATAGTCGTTCCCTCAATAGATGCAAAATGCTTTTCATAATATGGCTCTCTATGGTAAAGTTTCAGTTTCTCTGCAATAATCACTCGATATTGGTTATCAAGACTGATATAGCCTCTATCGAATGCTTTGTCATACAGTGATGACAGACAGAGTCCATTCTCTGGATTCAATCGTTCTTCTTTATTTTCTGCCCACGGAATAATATGGCTAGCGACCAATAGTTCGGGTACATTAATACCTGTAATGGCACAGTGGTTGTCATATATGTTTAGAATCATGGAGCGAAACGCCTGTTGGTTAACACGTTGCTTTACATAGGCCTTTCTGTCTAGTCCCTGTAACTCTGATTCATCTATTTCTAACAATTTCTCCACTGTGCAATTCTTTAAAGATGCTTTTATCTGTTGTGCTTCATAAAACAATTTTTCTTTTTGTCCATCGTATTCATTCCATATAGGTTTGCAGATGGAAATGCCTCCAACCATACCAGTGCGCCCACTTTCAATTATTACAGGATCGCATGCAGCAAAATTCACTAGCCGAAGAGCAACTGCATTATTAGAACGTCCGATAAGATTGGCTAACTCAATAACTTCGGGAGTCGTCCGCACCAGACGTCCAAACGGGAGCCTATAATAAAGGTCAAGTGTCAGTACTAATTCATCATGAGTCCACAGCTTTCTCATAAGAGTTTCGTTTGATAGTTATAGCTTATTGCAAAAATACAAAAAATAATCCATTTTATAGTTTTTCTTGTGTGGTCGCTATGCAATAATTCGAGTATTATTACGTCTATTTAGAAGTATCTTTTATGATGATTATTATGGGAGTTTATCGTCGTGAGGTGTAGCATTTCGAGCGCGACCATATGGGTACCACGCACCATTTTAATTCTTGCGATGCCTATCGTTCGCACTGTCAGCCATTGTTTTTTCCCATTCAACATGAGCAAGGCCGCGAAAACGTCCTGTCTGAAGAAAGCCTTCAGATAATCCTCCGCACCCAGCGAACAAGTCTATGAATGTATATTTCTTCTTTGATGGCATATCTCACTCAATAATATTATGTATTGCTAGTATTGGGAATAGCAACATTCAATATTATCTAAAATATCAAACATCAAATCGGCAATATGTCTATAATTCGAGATGTTTTTATTAACTAGAAGTGTTGCTATCCGTTTGTTGAAGCATAATTTCAACATTTTATACATGGATGATAAATCTCCACAATGGGTCAACCTGATGGCATCCACAATGGCTTCCGAGAATTCTTGCCGAAAGACAACAAGGTCTTCTTCTGTTGCCCAATCCATATAATGGGAATCCCCAAGATTTCGTTCAGCTTCAATTTCGGAGAAATCACTTGTTATATCACCGAATCCAATGTAATTCTGAAAATGATTACGTGCAAATTCGTTTGAACGGCAAGCGATACATATGAAATCTTTATTTCTTAGTTGTTCTGTGTTGTCTTTATCAAACAGCACTTGCTTGTTTCTATTATCATCCACACTGCCATATAGTCGATTACTTGCACCGTGTCCTATAAAAACCAATAAAGAATTATCCTCTAATTGGTTCAGCGTCTCATAGAGATTGTTCCTTTTCTGCGAATCCAACGTATTAAACCGATATCCAATAAACCCGGATAAATTTTCTAATTGCTTATAAATAGGCAAAAGGAAATCCGTAGATTCATCTTCCGGGAATATGCAAACCAAACGCCTCATCATTAATCGTTATTTATGTCAATCATATATGATATGGTTTGCTCTATCAGTGCTTGTTGGAAATCACAACCTTGTGGGGTTTGCTTTTCTATTTGGTCGCCAATGTCTTTAAGTTTCCAACCAGTGAATGGCGGATAACAAGACATAAATTTCATGTCTGGATATTCATCTTTCAGTTGTGACAAAAACTTTTGTTGCAGTGGTAATGAAGAACTTCTTATGTATTTTATTACTGCTCCAGCATACCCTTTCCCCTTAATCAATTCATTAATACATGACGTTTTTCTCAACTGATTAATGGCATCCATTATTTGCTGTTCAGACATTTTCTCTTGATTTTCAGGGATGGTGTCTGATAAAGATTTTATTACTTTTTTTATAGCGTCTTCTATTTGTGCTCCTGAATATAGCACCAGATACAGATGAGGATATTTATCTGCAATGTCACTTAAAATGTCAAGACCATTGAAATCATCTTTATCTGTTGATATCTGATAGTCTGAAACAATTATGGTACAATTGTGCTCTTCTATGGCCTTTAGACAGGTTTTTTCAATTAACAATTTATCAAAACCGGAATGGTCTCTTTTCATATAGACCCTATCTTTTGTTTCAATATATATTGGAACAAGTTCTATATGATCATTATGGAGAACCTTTTGAATATTAGTTTCAAAATAATCCTTCTGGTTATCATCGTCAATAACTAAACAATATGTTTTCATATATCAAATTCTATTCTAAATGTTGCGCCTTTCAAATATATGTTGTTCCCTAAAAAACTGACACGTCCTTTCATATCGGTAACAATTTTTTTGACGGAAGCCAAGCCAATCCCAGATCCGCCATAGCGGGTTGTAACGCCTAATTCAAACATCCGTTCTCCCAACAATGCCGAATCTAACACACCTTTCCCAGAATCCGAAAAATCGATTATATATTTGCCGTTTTCCTCAAAAATGTTTATCTGGATACTATCTGCATTTTCCTTTTTCGCGTTGCTAATCAAATTGTCTAATAAAACGGAAATATCTAGCATGCTATAAGCCCCATAGTATTCAGCATTGTTATTGTTAACAATCTTAAAATCAATATCCCTAAACAATATTTCCGAACAAGTTTGGATGTATTCTTCAATATATTTGGATAAATTAATAATCTCCTTGTTAGCAAGTTGTTTGATATTTGCTTTAGTTAGTAGGCTGGCAGCATTTAACACTTTGTCAAAGAACGTTCTGACCACACTTATTTCTTTTATTAACTCATTGGGAATAGTGTTGGTCGCAGCAATCTCAGATATTTTTTCAAAAGCCGGATTAATTTCCGCAGAGTAAACGTTTATAATGTGAATGAAAGACTCTTCTTCCGCAGAAATGGTACGGGTAGATTCCAGATATCTATTTTTTTGATTTATAATGTCTCTGTCAGCTTCGGCTTCCCTTTGTTTCTGTTCGGCCTCTCTCTGCTTTTTTTCAGCTTCCTTGATTCTTTCTTCAGCAGTTGTTTGAGTTGAAGCTATCTCTTTCTCTTTCTCTTCAAGCTGCTTCTGTAGTGATTCAATTATTTTAGCCTGCTTTTCTATGGTTTCTTTATACGATTGGAGTTCAGCTATTGCTTTGGCAGTCGCTTCGTTTGTAGTATATTTTGAAAAATCGGCAAGCTGTTTTTCCAACTCTTTGCTTTCTCGTGCTTTCTTTTGGAGGATCTGTGCTAATAAGTCGCCAGAGATTTTTTTATTCTCGAAATCAGATAAGAGTCTAGAAAACTCTTGTTCGGCGAGTTCTTTTTCTTCAATTATTTTTGATTCTATTAAATCCTCGTTGATATATAATTCAATAACTTTCTGTGGGCTTGCATTTATTATTGAATGAATACTTTCGTAAATCCTTCTTCTTTTAGTCTTTGCGTCCTCTTGATACTTTAAATCCTCTTCTAAGAGTTCTCCGCTTATTATTTTTTTCTCTATTTCCGAGAATCTGGTTTTATCACTTTCCGGTATACTATCCCAATTTAATCCATCGACAACATATTTCTCCAATCTTCTCAAAACTCGATAAAATAAACCTCCTCTTTCAGCTAGTTTTTCATAGTTGTCATTCTTCACCAGCCCTTCACGGCTTGATACTATTTGGAATGAGTTATTGGAATCCAATATTTCAATTCGACCAACTAAATCACGTGCGCTGATAAATCGTGCATATCCTTGAGTCCTTCTTTGTTCCAACTTCAACCAATCATCACCCTCTTCACCGTATGGAGGTATTCTAAACCCATTAAGAAACAGAAAAACCGAGCCATAAGAGACAGGACGCATGCCTGTTTGTTTGGTAAAGAAAGCTTTGGCGTATGTGTTCAAGTAATAGAGGGTTATTTTGAAATTTTGAATTTCTGGATAATAATCAGACTGTTCTTTTATCCAAAATATAGTGTCTCCCTTGTCTTTTAGGGTGGTTAAAATAGTTTTCCCATCACCAATAGATTTGCATTCAATATTTGTTGTCTTGAAATCTAGTTTTTGAAAAATAGTATTCTCAACCTTCCCAATGAATTTTTCATTTTGACTTTTTGAATTGTTTTCAGAAACAAATTCTGGCGCATTAAGATAGATGCCAAAATCATTTTTCTCAAATGCCTGATTGGGATTTATGAGTTTTTCAAGATATTTTTTTAATTCGGCCAGTTTGTCTGTGTTCCATTTTTCGTCGTCAAATCTAACCCAATTACTTCTAAGCCGAACGATTTCTAAGATGACACCTTGTTTGAATGATGCAAGCCCCTTTTTCTCTAAATCAATATCATTTAATGTTTCATATTCTATGTCTACTGATTGGATTTCTTTCTTTTGGTCATCAATCTCAAACTTACTCCAGTCGATTTTCAGAAGAAAACATTCTTTACCTTTTTTCCTTGTGTAAAGATTTAAAAATTGACCAAGTCTGTCACACGAAAAACGGCCAACGCCTTTTGCCCCAGCCATCCTTCTGTTATATTGTCTGGAATTGCTTTTCTTTTCTGAATAAGCGATATTCAGCCACTTGTCATCAATATCAGACAAATCCATGCCAACCCCATCGTCACGGATGATTATACGAGAGGTTTTTTCTGAAAAAGGGTGTTCATTATTTCCTTCTTTATCGTCATTGTTTTTCAGATTACAGAAAGAAATATCAACTCTTTTGGCATCAGCATCAAAGGAGTTCTTTACCAATTCCAAGATGGCAATATTATCATCATTAATTAAATCTTTGCCAATGATGCTTTTTATTTGGACATTTGTTTTAAAGTGTAGATTACCCATTTTTCAACATCTCCTTCAATACAATTCCAGCCTGTTCCGCAAACAATGGCGGAATGGCATTGCCTATTTGGGAATAGCGTGGTACCTCAAGTTTGCGCATATCTCCTCCTGTGGTGTATTTTGCTCTTATCTCGTACCAATCTGGGAACGACTGGATGCGGGCACACTCTCGGACTGTCATGATGCGAGGCTCAGCATAATGCAGGTAGTCATCAGGCTGTCCTGTTATAGTTGGCGAAACAGCATTGGGGTCTAATACTGTTATTCCACGCTGTTTGATGCCCCAAGCCTCACGGGCTTTTCCGTCAATACGCTTGCCTCTGGGTTGATATTCGGACAGAAGGCGTTGGAATAATGCAGTCTTTTCAGAAGTGTGGTGGGCAAAGCTATGACTGTCGGGAATGGTATGCGTCTTGGGATAATCCCCACGCATCACCTTTGCATAAGTGCTTATTCTTCCTTTGCCATAGATTCCCGAATTAAATCCCTTTCGGTCTGGCGTAGGTGACTCTCCATTACTGCGTAGCAAATCGGATAAGGCCTCATGCAGAGTAGCTGTAGGTTTCAACCCTTTGCTTTTCAAGAAAGCGTCACGGTGGTTCAATAGCAATTGTTCAAAGTTGTCGGGAGACCCCAATCCTTCTTGAATACCCACAAGGATAAAGCGTTTGCGACGCTGTGGAACACCATAGTTGGAGAAGTCGAAAACATGAGGCTTGACGTTATACCCCAACTCCTGTAGTCCTCGAATCACTTTGTGCGAATAGGGCTCTGCATCGCTAGAGTTCTTTTTGTCGAAAGCATAGGTAAAACCCTTCACATTCTCAAAAAGGAGCATGCGAGGACGCACCAAATCGATGAACTTGATGTATGAGAAAACCAACTGGTTGCGCACATCGTCTTCAACTCGTTTCCCTGCCATAGAAAACCCTTGGCAGGGAGGTCCGCCAGCCACCAAATCCACCTTGCCACGCAAGGCTCTCAGGTGGTCTTGGTATTTCTCAAGCACCTCGTTAATGTCGTGATTGGTTTGAGGAAGCCAGTTGGGCCAGTCGAAATGTTTCTTATTGTCGACAAGGTTGTGCTTTAGCGTCTCAAAAGGGAAAGCGTTTTTCTCAATGGCGAAAAGCCCCTGCCATCCAGCAAGGTACAAGCCCAGAGATAACCCTCCGCAGCCCGCAAACAGGTCTATACACGTTGGTTTCGCCATTTTACCTTATTTGATAATAAGGTAAACGAATGTGCCACTTTTTTATTGTTATATTTCAATAAAAAATATCAACACTATTTGTAATTTGTTGATTGTACAACAATTGGCTTTGTTGTTAATGAAAATGGACATGTATTAACTATGTAGGGGATGTTGCGGCTTGATTTATGGGCTGAGATACAGTGTGATATGCTATCGACACAATAAACTGGGCTGTCTTGCGTTTATGAGGGTGTATCTTTTAATCGTTGTTTGCTATGGAAGTTTATCGTCACGAGGTGAAGTATTACGAGTGCGACCGGATGGGTATTACGCACCATTCTAATTATGTACGGTTTATGGAGGAGGCTCGGGTGGATTGGATGGACCAGCTGGGTTACGGCTTCGACCGCATGGAGGCGGAAGGGGTGGTGTCGCCTGTGGTGTCGGTAGAGTGTGTTTACAAGCATCCCACGACTTTTAAGGACGTGATTGAGGTAGAGGTGCATGTGGCGGAGATGAGTGCCCTTAAAATCACTTTCGGCTACACTATGCGTGCCAACGGTCGCGTGGTTTGCACCGCCCGCAGCGTCCACTGCTTTATGGAGAACGGCCGCCCTGTAGCCCTCGAGACCCGCTTCCCACAGCTATTTAGCGCCATTCAGCACCTTCCCACTTCCTGACGTCCTAGGCATGGGTATGGGTCATAGTCGCTCTTGCTCCAATCCGTTTCCAGTCCATATTCGTATAGGAGAGCGAAAAAGGCGCCTGCTGGGCAGGGCATGGAAGTGACATACATCCCAATTCATCGTTGCCTTATCCTGAAGGGAAGAGGTGGCTATGAGGGAAGGAGATGGGCTGCATTTTGTATTGATTATGAGGGGGGGTGCTCCTGTAGGGGTGCTAATTGTGTTTGCATTTATTGCTCAAATTACGGATGGTTCGCAAAAAAGTTGTATTTTTGCAATCTAAAAAGTAATGCAATATGGACTACAATATTTTGAACGAGGAAATGGATCTGCATTTTGGCAGGAACAAAGAGACGGTGACCTATTTCGCCCCCGGGCGGATAAATCTGATTGGCGAGCATACCGATTATAATGGCGGCTTTGTGTTCCCTGGCGCTGTGGAGCAGGGGATAGCGGTCTCTATCGTCCCGAATGGCACCAAACGAGTGCATCTGTGGGCAAAAGACCTGCAGCAAAGCACATGGTTCGACTTGGGCGACAATAAGATGCCTGAGAATATGCATTTCAGATATGTCTATGGAGTGGTGTGTGAGTTGATAGCGAGAGGGGTGAAGGTGAAGGGGTTTGACGCAGTGTATATGGGCGATGTGCCGCTGGGGGCGGGCATGAGTTCGTCGGCGGCATTGGAGAGCTGCTTCGCCTTGGCACTGAACGACCTGTTCGATGGCGGGTTGGACCGCATGACGCTGGCCCGTGTGGGTCAGGCGGCCGAGCATAACTATGTGGGGACGATGTGCGGCATCATGGATCAGTTTATCTCCCTGCATGGACGCGAGGGCAGCTTGGTGAGGCTCGACTGCCGCAGTGGCGAGTATGAGTATTTCCCATGGCATCCCAAGGGCTATAAATTGGTGTTGGTGAACAGCTGCGTGAAGCACGAGTTGGTGGGGTCGCCCTACAACGACCGCCGTCGTAGCTGCGAGCATGTGGCTCAGTTGGCAGGGGTGGAGACGCTGCGCGACTGCACATGGGAGAAACTGGAAGAATTGAAGAGCCAAGTAGGTGAGGAAGATTATAAACGTGCCAAGTATGTGCTGGGCGAGTACGACCGCGTGATGGCGGTGTGTGATGCCTTACAAAAGGATGATTATGAGACCGTAGGAAAGCAGATGTATCTCACTCACGAGGGGTTGAGCAAGGATTATGAGGTGAGCTGCGAGGAGATAGACTTCCTCGTGGAAGAGGCACGCCGCTGCGGTGTGACGGGTTCACGCATCATGGGCGGCGGCTTCGGCGGCTGCACTATCAACCTGGTGAAGGACGAATGCCACGACCGGTTTGTCACGGAGGTGCAACGGAGCTATAAAGAACGCTTCGGCGTAGAGTGCAAGATTATTCCCGTGGTGATAGGCGAAGGAGCTAGGAAATTGAAAGGTGAAAATTGAAAAATTGGCTGGCGCATAAACATTACGCTCTTATGCAACGTATGACTGATTTTTGCCAAATAGTATCCATGTCGCGTCTCTTCGAGACGCTGGAATGGAGGGTGTTTCGATGCCCCACACTGCGAAACCTATCGGTTTCTTGTATGGGGTTATTGAGATTCAGCCTCTTCGAGGCTGTTGAAAAATCAGTTAGATATATCATAAGAGCCAAACATTAAACTCTAAACTTTCAACTTTAAACAACTCTAAACTTTCAACTTTAAACTATCAACTTTTTAAATTGAAATAAGCATGGGTCGACATTTTTTGGCTTTTACATTGTTCCTTATAGCTTGTCTGACCATGAGCCAGGCACAGGCCAAGGAGCAGAAGTTTACGTTGAAGTCGCCGAATGGCAAATTGGTGACGCACATTGTGGCAACTGATAAGGATGAGATCACCTACGACATTGTGTATAACGGAGTGACAATCATGCTGCCGTCGCATTTGGGGCTGAACCGAGCGTATGAGAAGGGGGTGGTGAGCGCCATGCCGGTGAGCAAGTCGTCGACAGCCACTATCGACGAGGTGATTGCCTCGCCCTTTAC
>CAMYZD010000060.1 GCA_947303735.1 uncultured Bacteroidales bacterium
AGTTGCGGTGCTCCACGTAGGCGTAGGCCATCTGGCTGGCGCGGCTGTTGTTGCTTTCGGCACGTTTCATGATGGCGAGCTTCATGTTGTTGATGGCTGCTTCGAGCATCCAGTCGTCGAATTTGCCTTGCTTCACCAGTGCAATCTGCTCGTCGAAGAGTGCCTGCACCTGCTCGAGGGTCTGACCCTGCATGGGCTGGCCGCCGAACATAAAGGCACCGTAGTCGTTCAGCGTGTAAGTGCCGGCATAGGCACCCATGCAACGCTGCTGCTGGTTGATGTTGAGGTCGATGAGACCGCACTTGCCGTTGTTCAGCACGCTCTCGAGGAGGTCGGCCAACATGGCGTCGTGGCTGCCGTTGCCGCTGTCCAGGCGGTAGGCGCGCACTGTGTTCTCGGCATCGAGGCCGCTGACGTTCTTGGTGATGACGCTGGTGATGGGCTGCTCGCGCTCAAACTGCAGTTCGGGCACAGGGCGAGGCTCCATATTGCCCCAGTACTTGTCGATAATCTTAATGGCCTCGTCGGGGTCGAAATCGCCCGCCAGGCTGATGCAGATGTTGTTAGGCACATAGTAGGTGGCCACGAAGTTGCGGATATTGCGCATCGAGGGGTTCTTCAGGTGCTCCTGGCTGCCCAGGGTGGTCTGGTTGCCGTAGGGGTGGTGGGGGAAGAGGGCGGCAAACATGGCGTCGTTCACCTTGCGGTTGTCCTTGGTGAGGCTCATGTTCTTCTCCTCGTAGATGGTCTCCAGCTCGGTGTGGAACAGGCGCAGCACCAGGTTCTGGAAGCGGTCGGCCTCAATCTCGCACCAAGTCTCCAACTGGTTGTTGGGGATGTTCTCGACATACATGGTGTAGTCGTTGCTGGTGAAGGCGTTGGTGCCGGTCGAGCCGATGGCGGTCATGGCCTTGTCGTACTCGTTGGCGATGGCAATCTTCGAGGCCTCGTAGCTCAGGCTGTCAATCTTGTGGTAGATGGCGGCGCGAGTGGTGGGGTCGTCGAACATGCGGTAGGCCTCAAACAGGTCTTCAATCTTCTGGATGAGCACCTTCTCCTTCTCCCAGTTGGTGGTGCCGAGGCGCTGGGTACCCTTGAACATCATGTGCTCCAGGTAGTGGGCGAGGCCGGTGGTCTCGTGTGGGTCGTTGCGCGAGCCGGCACGCACGGCGATGTAGGTTTGAATCTTAGGAGCATCTTTGTAAACGCTCATGAACACCTTCAGACCATTGTCCAACGTATACTCGCGCACATTCAGCGGGTCGTTGGGATAGGTCTTGTACTGGTAGGTCTTCTGGGCCAAGAGGGTGCCACAGCTGAGCACCGCCAGAGACACAAAACAAATAATAAGACGAATCTTTTTCATTTAATCAATTGTTTATTAATAAATTGTTTTAACTATATAAAGTCAAATTAGTTTTCAAAAATACATAAAAAAAACAACATACGCATCGTCCGCTCGCTTTTTTAACAAACCATGCCTGCCGCGTACATCCCTATTGGGTTAATGGAACCGTAAGGGTGAACTCAATTTGTATACAGTTTAAACACTATAGTTACTCTCTTTATCGTCACTATTTTATTTCTATTTTAGAAACAAAGTAGAAAATAAATAGATAGTAAATAGAAAATACATGGAATATAAATGACAGAATAACAGGCAAGTCGGGAACAACTATTTGAGGGTATAAAATGACCTCGACAGAGGCTACCAACCAGTACGATGCAATAGAAATGGGTGATGGATAAGAATTTGTTTTGTATACTGATTCGAGAAAGGTTCTGATTCTTATTCAACCCAATTCGGTCGTTAGGATTCATACCTGGGTGGCATTACTTGCAACAGAAAAGATTCTGCTATGCACTAATGAAGAGCAGGCATATAACATGGTTTCACAAAAAGATGTTCAAGTTCCTAGGGATGATTGTGGATAAGATGTGGTTATTAGTTAGTTGTGTTTTACTGAGCCAACCATTGAAATTGAAAATTGAAAAGTGAAAATTGAAAATTGAAAATTAATTTTTAGTGACCAGTGAACTGTGACCAGTGAAACGAGCGCATTCGTGTCACAGGTCACAGGTCACAGGTCACTCAAAAACACCAATCACCAATCACTATGAGGTGAAGAATGGATTTTTTTTTGTCTATTTGCATTTTAAGTTGTATCTTTGAAAATTGTTTTAAATTGTAGATTCGGCTGCAAATAATTTTTATTCAAAGATATATATTTATAATAAAATATGGACAAGACTGTAAACTCGCTCGTTGAGGGCATGGAAAGGTTAGGTTTGATAGCCTCGCGTATTCGTAGAAATGAGGGTAGGACACCCCAAATTGAGATAGACATCATATTGGAGGAGTTGCGCAACCTCTATATGGTGGCGTTGCAACTAGAGGCTGGTGAGTCGGCATCTGTTGCTAAGGTGGTTACGCTCTCTACGGAGGAGGTGTCGAATGTAGCCAAGGCCGCCGAGGAGAAACGTCTGGCCGAGGAGGCTGCCGCCAAGAAGGCTGCTGAGGAGAAACGTCTGGCCGAAGAGGCTGCCGCCAAGAAGGCCGCCGAGGAGAAACGTCTGGCCGAAGAGGCTGCCGCCAAGAAGGCTGCTGAGGAGAAACGTCTGGCTGAAGAGGCTGCCGCTAAGAAGGCTGCCGAGGAGAAACGTCTGGCCGAAGAGGCTGCCGCTAAGAAGGCCGCTGAGGAGAGACGTCTGGCCGAGGAGGCTGCCGCTAAGAAGGCCGCTGAGGAGAAACGTCTGGCCGAGGAGGCTGCCGCTAAGAAGGCCGCTGAGGAGAAGGCTCGCAAGATTGTAGAAGACGAGTTCCGCCCCACGTTTGCCCCCGCCACTCCCGAACAGCAAATCGAACCCATCATGGAGCCCCAGTTGGAGCAGTTGGCCGGCAACCCGAACGACGAGCTCTTTGCCGAACAGAATAGTGAAAAGCAGGAATCGCTACTCGACCTCTTCCAAAATGAGAAAAGACCCGAGCAGCCCAAGGTTCGTACCTTGGCAGACACCCTCAACCAACACCAGCGCAACGTAGAGGAGCAGTTGGAAAACAGAGTCCACGCCAAAAAGGTTGACGACCTTAGAACCATCATCAATATCAACGACAAATTCAGCTTTATGAGTGAGTTGTTCCACAACAACATGAAAGCCTACAACGACTTCATCCTACGCTTGAATGCCTACACCAACAGGGAGGAAGCCCTCGCTTTCGTGTCGGAGATTGCCACTCAGAACAACTGGGATGCCAACTCGGTGGTGGTAAAAGGATTCTACAAAATATTCGACAGGAAGTTCTAATCAAATTAAAAATTAAAAATTAAGAATTAAGAATTAAAATTGTCTGCAGCGTTCATTTGTCTAATCACTTATCACTATTCACTAATCACTATTCACTAATCACTAATCACTGTTCACTAATCACTCAAATTGAAAGTTGAACCATGAACTATCGTAAAGCTATCTTGTTTTCAGCTCCGTCGGGGAGTGGCAAGACCACTATTATCCGCGAGATATTGAAGCGTTTTGACTGCTTCGAGTTTTCGATATCGGCTACCAGCCGCCAACCACGCGAAGGCGAACAAGACGGGGTGGACTACTACTTCCTGAGTCCTGAGACCTTTGCCCAGCGGGTGAAAGCAGGCGACTTTTTGGAATGGGAAGAGGTGTACGCTGGAACCTGCTATGGCACCCTGAAATCAGAAATAGACCGCATCTGGGACAACGGGCATGTCATCATCTTCGACGTGGACGTGAAAGGCGGCATGAATATTAAGAAGTATTTTGGACCCAATGCCTTAGCTATATTCGTGATGCCACCTAGCGTGGAGATTCTCAGCCAGCGACTCCGCAAACGGGGGACGGAGAGCGAGGAAGCTATCGCCAAACGGTTGGCACGCAGTGCCGAGGAATTGAAGATGTCCGACCACTTTGATGTAACGGTTGTCAACGACCTGCTGGACCGTGCCGTGGACGAGACGCAACGCATCATCACCAACTATCTATTAAATTAGTGAACAGTGATCAGTGAACAGTGACACGAATGGGGTCGTATCATGTGTCACAAAAAAGCGCTCGTATCACAGGTCACAGGTCACTCAAAAAAAATTAAAAATTAAAAATTAAAATTTGGCTGCCGCCTTTGAAATTGAAAATTGAAAAGTGAAAATTGAAATTGGCTGCAACATTCATTTGTCTAATCACTAATCACTATTCACTAATCACTGTTCACTAATCACTATTCACTAATCACTCAAAAATTTCCATATGGAATCGCTGATAGCTTTTTTGAAACGGTATAACTATGTGTTTGTATTCCTTTTGCTGGAGATTGTCGCCTTGGTATTCATCACCAAGAACAGCAACTACCAGTCGTCGAAGATAGTACAGGCGAGCAACAGCGTGGCAGGACGTTGCTACGGTGTGGTAACTTCAGTGTTTGACTATTTCGGGTTGAGACGTGAAAACGAACTGCTGGCGGCCGAGAACGCAGAACTGAGAGCCCGACTGGAGTCATCGTATATCAGCTACAATCTCCGCACCTTCGAACATGAGGACACGGTCTACAACCAACGCTACAGCTACACCGAGGCGCAAGTAATAAAGAACTCTTGGAACCAACGTAACAACTACATCATGCTCAACAAGGGCCGGCGCCAAGGCATCAAGCTCGACCAAGCAGTCATCTCGCCTCAAGGCATTGTGGGTGTGGTGGTAAGTACGACCGACAATTTCTGTACAGTAATGCCTGTACTGCACTCCAACAGCCGCAATAGCGTGAAGATTCCACGCATCAACACCAACGGCTCGCTCGTGTGGACGGGTGGTGACTTCCGCTATGCAAGACTGATTGACATCCCGACGACCTACCGCCTCCGCCTCAACGACACTGTGGTCACCAGCGGCATGGCTAATGATTTCCCAGAGGGGGTAATGGTCGGCTTTGTGGAGAAGGCCTATACCGAACGAGGCAGCGGATTCTACACTATCAAAGTACGACTCGCCACCGAGTTTACCAAACTGGACCATGTATACATCATAGACAACCGCTTCAAGGCAGAACAAGATTCACTCATGGCAAGAACACAGAAGGAGGATTAGCACGATGACAAAACTGGTAATAACAAATATCTTACGCTTTCTGGCACTGATTGTGCTACAGGTTTTGATACTTAACTACGTGTACTTGGGCGGCTATGTGGTTCCTTTTATCTATATCCTAGCCATTATGATGCTACCCACCCAGTTGGGCAACATACCTCTGTTGCTGATCGCCTTTGTGTCGGGAGGGCTAATTGACATATTCTGCAACATCCCAGGTTTCCACACGTTCAGTTGTACCATGATGGCTTTCGCCCGCATACTCTTTGGCAACAAGATGCTCACTCGCGACGACCCGACCGAAGTGGTAGACACCCCGAGCTCACACAGTGTGCCGTCCGAGGTATTCACAATGTACGTGCTACTGCTGGCTTTGGTCTACAGCGTGACTTACGGTCTTCTAGAGACTTTCAGCCTTGGCAATTTCTGGTGGACCGTCTTGTCGATGGTGGTGAATACCGCTGTCACTTGGATTCTGGTCATGCTATGCCAGCTGCTCATATCCCCAACCAAAAAGATATGAGCATGAAAAAAGGCATACTCACACTACTCTGTCTGATTGGGCTGACGCAGATGGGCAAAGCCCAACCTGCGATAGGCGAATGGCAGGACCACAACTCCTTTGTAAAGGTTTATAAGGTATGTGCGACAGCAAAGGATGTTTATGCCGCCACACGTATGGCCATGTTCCAATTCAATCGAAACGACTCAACCCTATCGACGAAAACCAAAGTAAACGGCTTGACCGATGTAGGCATCAGCACAATTGCCTGCGATGAAGCACACAACGGGCTGGTGGTCGCCTACAACAACTCGGGACTGGACATTATCTATGACGGAGTGGTACACCATGTAGCGGATATACGCTACAGCAATATCAGTGGCGACAAACAGATATACAACATCCGCTTCAACGACAACCGAATCTACTTAGCTACAGGCTTTGGTATCGTGGTGATCGACCGCATCAACCATGAAATACTCGAGACCTACTATATTGGCGATAATGGGGAGCTAGGAGCCGTATACGACGTGGCCTTCACCGACGACCTTATCGTAGCTGGTACCAACCAAGGGCTCAAATATGCCCCCAAAAACAGCGACCGGCTGCATATCTATGACTCTTGGACCTACGACACGGTGTCTCCGATGAAAGGCATGTCGGTGCGCATGTTGGACGTATGCCGTGGAAGAATTGTGGCAGCAGCATGCACCGACAACCCCGACAGCCTCACCCCCTTCTATCAGATAGAAAGTAACGACTGGAACGGTTGGGGCAGCTGGGCTACCGGCCGACTGTTATCGCTGAAATGCCGCCATGGGAAAGTATTGCTCGGACGATATGACCGCATCGAACTATACGACGAGGACTTCCTTCTTGACGAAGTGATAGACCGACTGCCTGACTTCGGAATGAACGCATGGGACGCCGACATAGACGAAGAGGGGACCCTGTGGATAGGTCACACTTGGGCTGGACTACTCCGCGTGCCAACCAACCACACCCAAGCCTACAGCTACTACCCCGAAAGCCCATACAACAACGATTATGTTTTCTCGCTAACCGCTACCCCAGACCGACTCTTCCTCTGCCCTGGGGGCAAGAAGCCCACTTACGAAAGTTCCCTGCTGCCAGGCAGCCTTTCGATTTTCGACAACCGCAACTGGAGCAATGTGAAACGAGGGAATATAGATGAGTATAGCTATCAGGACATCCTCTATATGGCAGTGGATCCCAAGGACAAGAATCATCTGAGCGCCACAGCCTGGGGCCACGGAGTGGTGGACATACAGGACGGACAAACCGTGACCCTGTTCGATGCCTCCAACACGAATCAGGTGTTGACCCCTTACCGCAAAGGGGACTTCACCCACCTCAGGGTATCGGGGCTAGCCTACGACGACCAAGGCAATTTATGGATAACTAATTCTCTTGTAAGCAATGGCCTAGTGGTACATCTTCGTAATGGTGAGTGGAAAGGATTCGACATATCATCAATGATGCAAGGAATAACAGGCGAAAGGAGGGAGATAGATAAGATAATATGGGACAGTGTGAGGGGGTACAAATGGTTTGCCGGACGCGCCAACCGTATCTACATACACGACGGAGAGGATAAGATGGCTTACGTCAATCCAAACTACGGGAGCAAACTGGAGACCCACACGGTAACATGCTTGGTCCAAGACAGGTCGGGCGACATCTGGTTTGGTACCGACAAGGGGTTGAAAGTCATATACGACGGTTATCGTGCCTTCAACAACGGAGGCCGAGGAGAGCAGTCGCCCGTTATGTGTAGTAACATCCTTTACAACGCAGACGGGATTAACGAGTACCTAATGGCTTACGAAAGTATCACATGCATTGCCGTAGACGGAGCCAACCGCAAATGGGTGGGTACCTCCAATAACGGCCTGTACCTCATCTCTGCCAACGGGTTGGAACAGTTGCACCACTTCACCACAGCCAACAGCCCACTCAACTCGGATAAGATAGTGGCTTTGACCGTACACCCCGAAACTGGCGTGGTGTACATAGGCACCAACCTCGGGCTGCAGTCATACCGTTCCACCGCAACCGCAGCCGACTCCTACCCATCATACGACATACACGCCTTTCCCAATCCCGTAAGACCCGAATATGACGGCCCAATCGCCATCAAAGGATTTACCCGCGACGCCTTGGTCCATGTTACAGACTCACGAGGGCATGTAATCTTTTCAACGACAGCCCACGGCGGACAGGCTATATGGAACGGTTACACCCTGCAAGGGGAGCGGGTTGCCAGCGGTACCTACTTTGTCTTTGCATCCGACTCACTTGGAGAAATGCACTCTGTTGCCAAAATACTAGTAATTAGATAACATGACCCCTACCCTATCCACCTCAGCATTAGTTCTACACACCACCGAATATTCGGAATCGTCGGTGATAGCCAAGCTATTCACCCGACAGCTGGGGGTACGTTCCTACATCATCAAGGGGGTACGCAAGAGTGGGAGCCGCACAAAACAGAACCTATTGCAGCCACTTTCCCACCTAGACTTAGTGGTATACAATAATCCCAAAAACCAGATCAACTACATCAAGGAAATAGGACCACATCTAGCCCACACTCCCCAATCGGACAACCTGTTTCCTGCGTCGTATATGGCAATCCACAACGCCCTGCGCTTTTTTATGACTGAAGTGCTTTACAAGACTCTACGCGAGGAAGAGCCAATGCCAGAACTGTTTGACTATGTAGCCGACAGTTCCCAACCGGGCGAAGAGAGTGCCCAGTTGGCACAACGCCCTATCCAGTTTCTCTTAAGAGTGTCTAGACACTTGGGCATTGAGCCACTGGACAACTACAGTATCCGTGAGCCCCTATTCGACATCCAGGCAGGTCGCTTTCAGTATTCTGGCGAGCATACGCTTGACACCACTACTTCACAATTACTGCATTATCACCTACAAGCCGCACACCACGGAAGCCCCCTTCCGATGTCGACTTTGACACAGCGGACAGAACTCATCAACCGACTACTCGAATACTACCAACTCCACCTTGCAGAATTCCACAACTTCAAATCACATGAGATATTACACACCATATTACAATAATCAGCCTATGAAAAAGATTCTTTTATCGTTACTCTTTGCCCTGTTACTGACTCCCGCATTCAGCCAGTCATGCTATTGGGTGTTCCTCACCGACAAACAGGGTACTACATTTGACCCATACAGCTATTTTGACGCCAAGGCAATAGAGCGGTACCAGCAAAACGGTGCCGACCTATTCGACATCACCAACTACCCCCTCAACAGCAGCTATACCAGCCAAGTCAACGCCCTTGCCAGCGAGGAGGTGGGCGAAAGCCGATGGTTCAACGCAGTGGCAGTGATGGCAACGCCCGACCAAATAGCCCGTATCGAACAGCTACCCTTTGTCAGCCGCACCCAGCGCATCGGTGGCAACATGCAGGTAGCATCAGCGTCTGACTTGCCCGACAAGTCCGACTTGTCCGACCAGCCTAACCTCACCGACCAAGTGCTGCGCATGCAGGGCAACCTTTTTCGCGACAAAGGGATCGATGGTAAAGGGATGCGCATAGCCGTATTTGATGGAGGTTTCCCCCGCGTGAACACTCATGAGGCTTTCAAGCACCTACGCGACAACCATCGCATTCTCGATACTTGGAACTTCCCAAATAAGAAATCTGACGTGTATGGCTGGAACAGCCACGGCCTCGCCACCCTCTCCTGCATCACCGGTATCGTAGGCAAAATGCAGCTGGGCATGGCTACTGGTGCCGAGTTTCTCCTCTACCGTACCGAGGTTGAGTTAGAACCTTTCAAGGAAGAGGTATGGTGGATGCAAGCGGTGGAACGTGCCGACAAACATGGTGCCAACATCATCAGCAGCTCGCTCGGCTACGGCAAGGAGCGTTACTGGACAAAAGACATGGACGGCACCTCCTATGTTGCCAAGGCGGGTAATCTAGCGGCCAAGAAGGGAATTCTGGTCTGCTGTTCGGCAGGCAATGAGGCCGACACAAAGCAGTGGAAGACTATCGTCACCCCGTCGGATGCCGACAGCGTGCTATGCGTTGGTGGCATTGAGATGAGACTCGACCGTTACCGCCACATCAGCTTCAGCTCCTACGGCCCCTCAGCCGACGGACGACTGAAACCCAACGTATCGGCATTTGGTCACGTTTATGCCGCTGCCAATAGTAGCGACAAGGCTGTCAACACCGTATATGGCACATCTTTCTCATGTCCGCTAACTGCAGGCTTCGCTGCCTGTGCTTGGCAGACCATGCCTGACAAGACTGCCATGGAGATGTTTGACTTGATACAGAAGTCTGCTGATCTATATCCCTACTACGACTATGCATTGGGTTACGGTGTGCCACAAGCCTCCTTCTTTGTTGGTGAGCCAAGAAAGTTAGACCCCACCTTTGTTCTTCGCGAGACCAAGGATTCGGTGGAGGTTCACCTGTTAGAGCCCACCTCGTTTGCCACCATCTTCTACAACAAGCAACGTCCCGACGGCACCTTGGTAAAATATTCCAGCATCGAGCTGACGAATGTCCACCCCAAAGACTGCCTTCAATTCTACAAAGGCTCGCTCGACAGCTGCCGACTAAACGTCAGTTACAATGGTTTTTCTTTGTCATACCACCTCTCCGACAAGGACTGGCAGCGGCTGCGCCTCGAAAGAGCCGACTTTGTTGCCAAGCCCCAGCCTAATTCATCCACGGTAGGTTTCACGCCCGACAACAATTACACGATGACCACTCAATACGACCGCGATGCCACCGACCTTATTCCCTCCAATTGGGGCAGCAACGCCAAGTACAAGAATGACTTCTATATGCAGTTTGGCACCCAAACTGGGTTTGGGTATACCAATGCGCCGTTCTTATTATGGTCGCCTAGTTTCCATGTCGGCTACCGCCTGACGCGCGCCTATGGCAAGGCGTATAAGCTTGGAGCAGGACTGGAATGGAACGTCAAGAACGTTAATTACGCAACGGATAAAACTAATACGATTGACCGTGTGATAGGGCTACCTGCTGCCAACTACGATATCAAACGTCTCCAACAGAACCAACTGGCTCTTGAGCTTTTCCAACGTGTACGCTTCGCTGCTGGTGGTCTCGGTGGCAACGGCATCCATTGGGATCTTGGCGCCTTCGTCGGATGGAACTTCGATAACGACTATCTCACACGTCAGACTGTTGATACTCCCACAGGTACCAGCAAAGTAAAAACCGAATACAGCCTTACCTCTCCCGTTGATGATTACCGGTTTGTGTGGGGCATCACCACTCGGGTCGTGTATGACATCATCGGCATTTATGGCCGTTTCTCTATGCCCTTTGTGTATTCAAAATGTGACTGTACCGCCGAAATACCCATGCTCGAATTGGGTGTACAACTGGGCTTATAAACAATCAGATAATTCAAAAACATAACAATATGACACTCGAAGAATTTCAAAACGAACTGCGTGCTGGCATTCCTAACCCATTGCCCGCACCCCAACCTTATGACACTACTGTGAACCATGCGCCCAAGCGCAAAGACATCCTCACCCCAGCCGAGAAGAAACTGGCTATCCGTAACGCTTTGCGTTATTTCGATCCCAAGGACCACGCCATGTTGGCTCCTGAGTTTGCTGAGGAGTTGAAGAAGTACGGTCGCATCTATATGTACCGTCTACGTCCTACCTACAAGATGTATGCCCGCCCTATTGACGAGTATCCCGCCAAATGCCGTCAGGCTGCCGCCATCATGCTGATGATTCAGAACAATCTCGACCCCGCTGTGGCACAGCATCCTCACGAGCTTATCACCTATGGTGGCAACGGTGCCGTGTTCCAAAACTGGGCTCAGTATCGCCTCGTGATGAAGTACCTCAGCGAGATGACCGACGAACAGACCCTCGTCATGTATAGCGGTCACCCCATGGGACTCTATCCCAGCCACAAGGACGCTCCGCGCGTGGTGGTCACCAACGGCATGATGATTCCCAACTACAGCAAGCCTGACGACTGGGAGCGTTACAACGCCCTTGGCGTGACACAATACGGCCAGATGACCGCCGGTTCGTACATGTATATCGGACCGCAGGGCATTGTGCACGGCACCACTATCACAGTGCTGAACGCTGCCCGTAAGCTCGGCGGCGGTACTGCCGGCAAACTATTCATCACTGCCGGTCTCGGCGGCATGAGCGGTGCCCAGCCCAAGGCTGGAGATATCGCCGGGGTGGTGAGCATCACGGCTGAGATTAATCCCGCTGCCACGCAGAAGCGTTTTGAGCAAGGCTGGGTTGATGAGGTGCATGCCGACCTAGACGAACTCTTTGTAGCCGTCAATAAGGCTCGCGAAGCCAAGATTGCCCGCAGCTTTGCTTATCAAGGCAACGTGGTCGACCTGTGGGAGTATTGCGCTGAAAAGGACATCCAAGTAGACCTAGGGTCAGACCAGACTTCACTCCACAACCCGTGGGCAGGTGGTTATTACCCGGTGGGAGTCACCTTTGAAGATGCCAAAGTGATGATGGCAGAGCAGCCTGAACTCTTCAAAGAAAAGGTGCAGGAGAGTCTCCGTCGCCATGTGGCTGCGATCAACAAACTCACCGCTCGTGGCATGTATTTCTTCGACTACGGTAACGCCTTCCTGCTCGAGAGTAGCCGTGCTGGTGCCGACATCTGGAACGCTGACCACTCCGCCTTCCGCTACCCCTCATACGTGCAGGACATCATGGGCCCGATGTGCTTCGACTACGGCTTCGGTCCCTTCCGTTGGGTATGCACCAGCGGTAAACCTGAAGACCTCGACAAGAGCGACCACATCGCCATGGAGGTACTCGCCGAGATAGCCGCCACAGCTCCTGCAGAAATCCAGCAGCAGATGCACGATAACATCCAGTGGATTAAGGGCGCCAAAGAGAACCACCTCGTCGTCGGCTCACAGGCCCGTATCCTCTATGCCGACTGCGAAGGCCGCACCAAGATAGCCGCCCGATTCAACGAGGCTATCAAGAAGGGCGAAATCAGCGCACCGATTGTCCTCGGCCGTGACCACCACGACGTGAGCGGTACCGACAGCCCCTTCCGTGAAACTTCGAACATCTACGATGGAAGTAACCGTTGCGCCGACATGGCAGTACAGAACGTCATCGGTGACAGCTTCCGCGGTGCCACATGGGTCAGCATCCACAATGGCGGCGGCGTAGGCTGGGGCGAAGTGATGAACGGTGGCTTTGGCATGGTACTTGATGGTAGCGAGGCCTGCGACCGTCGTCTGCGTATGATGCTTCATTGGGATGTCAATAACGGCATTAGCCGCCGAAGCTGGGCACGCAATGAGGGCGCCATGTTTGCCATCAAACGCGCAATGGACATCTGCCCTGAACTGAAGGTCACGATGCCCAACCTCGTTGACGACAACATACTCGAAGGGCTGTTCGACTAAAACCCTTTCGACTACAAACAACTAGCCGGAGGCAATGATCATGCCTCCGGCTGTTCTTTTACACCTATGGATAGAAGGGAGACTTATGGCTCTACCCAGTCGCCATTGGCCTTGATGAGCCTGATGAGCTCGTCTACGGC
The DNA here is from genome assembly GCA_947303735.1 of uncultured Bacteroidales bacterium. Lineage (GTDB taxonomy): Bacteria > Bacteroidota > Bacteroidia > Bacteroidales > P3 > Colimorpha. Next base: position 13,222 of record CAMYZD010000060.1, read on the forward strand.
ATCGGCCTGCTTGATATCGCGTTTCATCACCTCACGCCCTTTGTAGAGGGTTATTTTGCCTGCGCCTTGGCCTACATAGCCGTAATGGGCGTCGGCCATCTCGCCAGGACCGTTGACAATACAACCCATCACACCAATCTTCACCCCTTTGAGATGTTGGGTACGAGCCTTGATTTGATGTAAGGCTTCTTGGATATCATATTGTGTGCGGCCGCAGGAGGGGCATGCGATGTATTCGCACTGGCTGATACGTGCCCCCACCGCCTGCAAGATGTCATAGGCGACAGGTATCTCCTCCACAGGGTCTTCGGTAAGGGAGACGCGGACGGTGTCGCCGATGCCGTCGATGAGCAAGGCGCCGATGCCGGCGGCACTCTTCAGGCGGCCTTGCATGGCGTCGCCCGCCTCGGTGACGCCGAGATGGATGGGATAGTCCATGCCTAGGGCGTGCATCTTCTCGACAAAGAGGCGTGTGCTCTGCACCATCACCTTCACGTTGCTCGCCTTCATGGAGAAGACCAGCTGGTGGTAGTCCTGCTCGCGGCAGACTTGGGCGAATTCGATGGCACTCTGCGCCATGCCTTCGGGGGTGTTGCCGTAGCGGCTCATGATGCGCTCGCTCAGCGAGCCGTGGTTGGTGCCGATGCGCATGGCGGTGTGGTGCTGCTTGCATATCTCAATGAGGCGCGACATCTTCTCCCCTATCCGCTTCAGCTCGTCGGCATACTCCTGCTCGGTGAAATGGGTCTTGCCGGTATTGCGGTCGGTGTAGTTGCCCGGATTGACACGCACTTTCTCCACAATAGTTGCCGCCGTTTCCGCCGCCAGGGGGTTGAAATGGATGTCCGCCACCAGCGGCACGGTGCAGCCGCGACGTGCCAGCTCGTTCTTGATGTTATAGAGGTTCTCCGCCGCCTTGACATCGGGGGCGGTGATGCGCACCAGCTCGCAGCCAGCCTCAACGAGGCGCAGGGTCTGTTCGACGGTGGCTTGGGTGTCCATGGTGTCGGTGTTGGTCATGGACTGGACTCTTATCGGTGCGCCTCCTCCAAGGGTGAGGTCGCCTATTGTGATTTGTTTGCTCATGGGGGGAATTATTTTTCGGAGTTTTCTGATTATTCGGATTATTCTGAATTATCGGACTACTTTTTT
>CAMYZD010000061.1 GCA_947303735.1 uncultured Bacteroidales bacterium
TCCACCTTGGTGTAGCACTTAATGCCCTGCACCTCGGTCTCCTTGGGGTTGACGGCATATACCTGACCTTTGAAGTTGCTCTCCAGCAGGTTTTTCAACGCCTTTCCGCCAGGCTTGTGGATATCAGAGGAGGCACCGCACACCACGATGCTCTTGGGGTTCAATAATTCTTTACAAATCATAGTTGAGTTTTGATTGTGTTATTGTGTTAATATGAGAGTACCCGAATACTTTACATACTCGGGTACTCAACATCCTTTTTTACTTATTGACAGGCATATTGGCGAGGGCTGCCACCAGATAGTCGAAGAACTTCTGGCTGCTCTCGATATTGGCACGCTCGTCGGGGCTGTGGGGGCTCTGCAGCGTGGGGCCGAACGAAATCATCTCCATGTCGGGATACTTGCCGCCCAGCAGGCCACACTCCAAACCAGCATGGATGGCCACCACAGCGGGTTCCTTTTTGTAGAGCTTCTTATAGGTAGCCTTCATGGTCTTCAGCAGACCACTCTCCATATTGGGTTTCCAACCAGGATAGGCACCCGACAACTGGCACTTGCCACCTGCCAGTTCGGCAAGACATACCAGACGCTCTGCAAGAGCCTCCTTGGCAGAGTCGACCGAACTGCGCAAGAGGGCCTTTATGGTGAAGTTCTTGCCGTTGGTGTTCATAATGGCGAGGTTCAACGAAGTCTCCACCAAGCCTTCCATATCTTTGCTCATGCGGATAACACCGTTGGGGGCTATCATCACAGCATTGATAATCTTCTGTGTGTCGGCCTCGGTCATCACCTTAGGTGTCATGCGGATAGGTTCGAGCTTCATAAAGAAGTCGGGTTCTACAGCGCCCAATTCCTTCTTCACCCAGCCGGCCACCTTCTCAAGCTCTGCCACGATGCAGTCCTTGTGTGCCTTAGGCATAGCAAAGGTAAGCGTAGCGTCGCGCGGGATAGCGTTGCGCATGTTGCCACCATCGACACTCATCAGGCGGATGCCACACTCGGCAACCCAGCGGATATGACGGAACATGAGTTTATTGGCGTTGGCACGACCGGTATTGATTTCCATACCGCTGTGACCGCCCTTCAAGCCACCAATGGTGAGGCGCATGGCGCAGTATTTTTCAGGAGCCTTCTCAGTGGTATAGGGAATGGTGATGGTGGCATCGATACCGCCGGCGCAACCCACATACAGTTCGCCCTCGGTCTCGCTGTCGAGGTTCAGCAGATATTTGCCCTTCAACTCACCTTTCTTCAGACCAAAGGCACCGGTCATACCGGTTTCCTCATCAGTGGTAATCAGAGCCTCCAGAGGACCATGCTGAATGGTCTTGCTCTCCAGCACTGCCATGGCAGCTGCCACGCCCAAGCCATCGTCGGCACCCAGCGTGGTATCGCAGGCATACACCCAGCCGTCCACAATCTTGGTCTCGATAGGATCCTTCTCAAAATCAAACACCTTGCCGGCACGTGCCTGAGGCACCATGTCCATATGGGCCTGCAGCACCACGGGGCAACGGTCTTCCATGCCCTTAGTAGCAGGTTTCGACATGATGACATTGCCCACCTTGTCAACGCGGCATTCGATATTACGTTCTTTTGCCCAGTTCACTAGAAACTCACGAACTTTCTCTTCGTGTTTCGACGGACGGGGACAACGGGTGAGGTGATAGAAGTTACCCCACAACTCTTTTGGTTCTAAATCTTTAATATTCATATATTTATTGTATTTGTTGTTTTACAAAGCCATTTGCGAAGATACAAATTATTTTTGAATTATTTGTTAAACAAGCGTAATAAAGTTCAATGTTTAACGTTAAATCGACACATAACCTTTCTCCAAAACCCGAGCCATGTAAGCCTACAATACACAAGTTCACATACTTAACTATAGATCTACACAATCTCAAATTTCTCCTCTTACAAACCGCTGAAAATTCTCCGGGCTGACCACCTCGAACGTATGGTCAGGGTAGTTCTTGGCGAATCATTTTTCTGTTTTAATATCGACTGCAAAGATACTAAGATTTTTTGATTATAATAAAAAAACTTATAAGAATTTTTGATTATACTATAAAAATCTCATATCTTTACCTTCATCCATGCCCCTATGGTGGCACAAAACAAAAGTCCCCACCGCAATAGCAGGGACTTTCAAGGCGTGGGCATCTTCGCCCGATAACAATGTGTACGAATTGCAAATTCCTATACTCTATTGTGTCGGATTGCAAATCCGACACATCGGATTACCTGACAATAAAAAAGGCTGACATCGCAAAATGCCAGCCTTTCCTTTTTTCAACTCATTCGAGAGTTTGATCAGATACGTTTTTTATCTAATTGTTATCATTGAACAAACGCGTCGATTGTCACGCCTCTCCTGTTCTGGCTAAGCACAAGGCTGTCCTTCCCACTTGCTGCAATGACATCCAGTGCGGCAGCATAGGACTGCTGTCCCACGCCATTCACAGCGGTGGAGGACTGGTTTGTTTTTATGCCTCTACATTGTGCTGTTATTTTGCGGCCAAGAGTGAAGCTTCCTTTTGTGGGGAGACTGTCGTTCTTAACGTATGTAATCACCATCTCCAGCCGGTTTGAGTCGCCTTCAACAGGAATCTTCTGTACATACTCCATCCATGTGCTGTCTGCTTCGGCAAAGTCGGTCAGGCTCAGTGTCTGCTGGGTCTCCACGCCGTTCACGCGTAGCCTTACAACGGGCGACACTCCGTCAATCAAATCCTTCGTTGTGCTGTAAGTTACTGTCAATGCGGATTCGGGGGTCGTATCTACTGGAATGTATCCACAGGGTTCGCACTCGCACTTGCTGCAAGACTGCAACCCCAGAAACGACAAGACCACAGATAACACATAGATGCGTATCTTATGTCTTATGCTCATGACTTTAGATTTAATCGTTATCTCTAACAAGGCGTACTGCATACCCGTTAATGAAATAGTCGGATGACGTTGCGTCGAGGTGGCCGCCGTGGAAGTACATGTCGTACGCGAAGTTCTCATCGTTGGATGTGGACGACCAGTAAAAGCCGTACGCGCCAAACAGGCTGTTATTCCCGGTAAGGCGGCGACCCGCCGCAGGCAGGAACACCGCCCCTGCAGCCTCCATTTTCGTCCACTCAGTAAGGGAGTAGTAAATATTTATTATGTTAAAGCCCCTGAGGTTGATGCCAGTGGGCACGGTTACACCGTCGGGATGGGTGTAGCCGTCGGGGAAGAGTATCACACCATAGATGTTTCTGACATAGGCCTTGGCATAACGGGCGTTGGCAGTGCCGAGGTTGGTGGTGTTGGCACGGGTATTAAACAGGTAGTCCCACTCTGCTGAGGTCAGTGTGCGCCAGCCGTTGTTGGCAGTGTTGCCGCCGTTGCTGATGGCGTTGCTGCCCCAGTCCACAAAGGTGCTGTAGTCGCTGTTAAAAGTGGAAGTCAGCGTGGGATTGTTACCCGTACCCCAACCGAAGAGGTCTATCCAGCCACTATAAGTAGCACTGATATTCTCATTGTCGTTGCCTACATAGTCATACTGGTTTAGGGCAAACCGCCACGTGTTAGTGCTTGCCTGGTACTGCAGGTTGCCCTGTGAGAACCACACCTGGTCGCCGTCAGCATTAATAGTGAACAATCCACCCTTTGAGCCAATAGGACGGAACTCAAGGTCGTTCTCTCCAAGCGTGACGAGGGTGTACTGGCTGCGCGAAATGTTAATCTGTGAAGTGTTTTTCACTTTCTTGGTGCAGACAAAGTCGTTGTCGGCAGTCAGCGTGATGCTCTTGACTGAGTCGAATGTGGCGGGCAGGGTGATGTAGAAGTCCACCCCCTCGCTGATGTCCTGAGCCGTGGTGCAGTTCAGCACCACACTGTTCGTGCCGCCCGACACGTAGGTCAACTCCGGGATACCGCCATTGAGGCTGACGCTGAAGGTGCCGTTCACCTCCGAGTTGGCGACCACCTCAATGCTGCTGATGCTGGTGTTAGCCTTAGTGAGGTGCAGTTTCAGCACGCCGCAGAGGTTCTTGAAAGCAAGCTGGTTGTCGCTGCTCTCGGCATACATCGGGAACTCGTTAATCGAGCCCTCAACGTAGGTCTGTGTAGTGGGAAGGGTGATGTTCACGCCGTCGGTGGTAAGCGTGGAGGGGTAGAAGGCGCGGAAGGGGGCGTCGCCCGTCTCACCGCTCACATTGTCAAAAACAGCAACCGTGGCAGGGGTCTGCGGGGTGGCACTGTAGATGCCTGCACCTGCGGTGCCGTAGATGGCAATCTGGTCGCCAGCCACCCAGTTGAGGTTAAAGCCATCGAGGGCTGTCTTGCCGTTTTGTGAGGTGCAGTCCTCTACCGTGGCACGGAACTGCGTGCCGTTGCCCAAGGTGTTCTCCTTCTTGCAGGAGGTCAAGCTTACAAGTCCGACTAAAAGAGTTAGGGACATTAAAGAAACTAAGTTTTTCTTCATTTTCTTCTCCTTTCTTTTATTAGTCGAAATCGTTACCTGTGTAGCTGCTGCCAGCAGTCAGTCCCTCGTTGGCACCTGTGGTCTGCAGTTCGGGGGCAGCGCCACTCCCTTGGAAGCCCTTTTCGACGCGGGCTTCAATCAGTTCTACCATAGGAGCGTCGTACTCCTTCTTGAAATTTTCTTTCATTTCTTGTTGTTAGAGTTTTCGTCGCTGGCGGATACCTGCGCCAGAATAAAATTGTTAATCAAGGGAGCATATAAAAAAAGAAGCGCGGGTATCTAGCTCATCGCTTATCCCGCATGTAAGGCTCTGGTACGCCCATCTTCCGAAGATAAGCAATGCCGAGCCCACGCTAACAATTATACATTAGGTGAATGTATAACGCACACATGGACGTTAGCAACTGCTTTACCGTGCGGAAGATTGCGAATTTACCAGATTCTACATGCCGCAGATAAAACGTTTCGCTCAACGTCTTTCTTATTATGTCCTGTCGCCCACCCACTTACCCATTAAGGGCTCGGATGGTTGACATTGCAAATATACACATTTTTTCTAAACTATAACTATTTCTCACAAAAAAAACGTATCTTTGCAGCATGAAATGTACCCTCTGTCCTCACAATTGCGCTAGCAACCGCGCTGATTCCCTAGGCTTTTGCCATGCTAACGCCACCCCCGAAGCAGCCACCATCTGCATTCATCGGGGCGAAGAGCCTCCTCTCTGTGGCGAAAAGGGCATCTGCAACGTATTCTTCTCCCACTGCAACCTTCAGTGCATCTACTGCCAAAACTACCAAATTTCGCATTATCAGAATAATCAGACCCATCCGACCTCTCCAACCTCTCCCACCCCCCGCTTCGTCGGTGTCGATGCCATCGTCGACGAGATAGCCCGCCTCCTACCCCAGACCGAGAACATCGTCGGCTTTGTCACCCCCACCCACTACGCCGACAGCATCCCCCCCATCGTGGAAGGTCTTCACGCCCTAGGGCTATACCCTACCACGGTATACAACTGCGGTGGATATGAGAGCATTGACACTCTGCACACCCTAGCCCCCTATATCGACATCTACCTGCCCGACTTCAAATACAGCGACTCCGACCTAGCCCGACGCTACAGCCATGCTCCCGACTATCCCACCAAGGCCTTTGCCGCCCTGCGTGAGATGTACGACCAAAAGGGCTCAGCCCTCCCTACTGACGATAAGGGTCTGGCTTATCGCGGCATTATTGTACGCCATTTGGTCCTTCCAGGACAAGTGGACAACAGCCTCGGCGTACTCGACCTCCTTGCCGACATCTCCCCCAACCTTCACGTCTCCCTCATGGCGCAATACTACCCTCCCTTGCCCAACCTACCCGACCAGCTAGGCCGCACCCTCACCGACGATGAATACCGACAGGTGACCGACCATCTCGATGCCTTAGGCATGTACCGTGGTTGGGTACAACAGCTTGATGCACAAGCCAACTACCGTCCCGACTTCACTCACCAGCAAGCCTTCTAACCCACCAACCCCGCCTCAACAACCATTCCAGTCTCACACTTATGGAGATTTCTATTTATCAAGAATTAGAGAATTGGAGAATCTGTAAACTGCATATTTTGAATTCGATAAGAATTAAAGACTTTAATTACATGTAATTAATAGAAGTGGCCTTATGAAAAAGAAAACGCCCCCCGTACTGAGAGACTCAGACTTTTCGTTCGACGACACTGCCACCGTCATGCTCAGTACCCACGACCACCTCTTCCAACTGGCACTTTTCCTCAACGAGGCCTACCTGTTACAGCTGGCCCGAATCGAGGACCTCTTCATCGGCGATCTGCCCCACCCCTGCTTCTTTTACCACAACGAAGAGGCTCGGCTCGTCTACATCCTTATCGCCCGTCCGCTCCAGCCCGAGGCCGACCTCGCCTTCACCGACTACAACACCATGCTCCTCATCCGGGGGCGCGAAGCTTGGAAAGTGCAACAAGAAATATACGACGACGTACGTAACCGCCGCTACGGCACTGCGATAGGCTCAGCCATCGAACCCGACAAGACCGACCTTCTGGAGCATAAACATTGGGAAAAGTGCAACCTACTGGCCGACAGCATACAAAATATCGACATCTTTGGCTTCGGCAGCCTCAAAGGACTCGTCAGCACCCTACGCCTCACCGACGACGCCCCCACCCTTTTCCCTGTCGACCCCGCCTCAACTACCAGCAACGAAAACCGAGCCATCGCCCGCTACCACAAGACCCTACAGAATTTCCTCGACCAAACCTTCCTTGCCCTGCAGATACACCTCTGCGAAGAGGTGGAATTATGAACTCCACAATTCACTATTTCCCACCACTTTCCATAAGGACACACCCACCTTGCGGCCATGATGCTTCCACACTGCCTATGGCCGAGCCCCGCTTCTTCACCAATCCTCAATCGAACCATCATCGCTTACCAGAGCGAAAAACTGCCCTTTCAGCACCCCTAAAGGGTTGCGGAAAGCATATAGGCATGGAGGCGGCAACCCTGCATTTCCCCTACGGTTGGCTATGAGCGGAATAAAGAGAAGACAGAACAGATTATTAAGTATTATTTGATAAAAACAAGGTGACGGTAAGATATTTTCGAGCTGTGAATGAACGCTATGCACATTATTTTCAAGTCGAAAATGTGCGGTTCCCATATTTTTTTGTAATTTTGCATTTTTAAAACTGACACTCGTTATGCCGACAGGAAATATTATCTCCGATACGGTGAAGCATCTGCCCTTTATCACTCGCGCCCTCTTGATGCTTGCTACCGCCGCCCTTATCCCTCTGTTCTTCCCTTCCGAAGGCATGGGCACACACTACGACTATGCCGAAGGGGGCATATGGCGAAGCAACGACTTGGTGGCGCCCCACGACTTTGCCGTAAGCCGCCCTCAGGCAGAGGTGGACCAAGAGGTGGAAGATGCACGGAACAACCTGTTGCTCTACTACCACTACGACAACACAGCCTACAACCGCGCGTTGGAACGACTCAACTCGCTGGCTGGCAACTACCCCGAAAGCCGCATACAACGAATGCACCGTACGCTCGACAGCATCTATCGCGTGGGATATCTGGAAATGCCCAACGACGTGCCTAATTTCAAACAGCACGACATAATAATACTGGAAGGCAATGTGGGGTCGCAACACAGCGTAGGCGAGTTTGTCACCCCCCTCGACCTTCGCGACAGCCTATTGCGCGAGCGGGTCATGGTTCCCAGTATCGCATTCGATGCCACCCGTACCCAGTTGGAGCTGGATTCGCGACTCTCGCAGCTGGCCACCTCCAACGGCATGGTGCGCCAAGGCGAACTAATCATCGCCCAAGGCGAACAGGTGACGGCCGAGAAAGTACAGATACTGCAGTCGCTCGAGCAAGACAACGACCGCCGTTTCCAGCAACACTACCACCCCTTCGGGCGCTACGTGGGGCAGGCGGCCCTTTGCCTCTTCGCCCTTGCCGCCCTTTTCCTCTTTATGCGCAATACGCGTCACCCCATCTTGGAGGACAACCGCAAGGTGACATTTATTATGGTACTTATCATCCTCATGTCGGGCTTGACGGCGTTGGTTCAGCATGTCAATGCCGACTGGGTGCTGATTGTGCCACTGTGTATTGTGCCTATTATGATGCGCGTCTTCTTCGACATGCGGGTGGCTCTCTACGTCCACGTCACCACGGTTATCATACTTGCCAACATGGTGCCCAACCCCTTTGAGTTTATCTTCTACCAGCTCATTGCCGGCATGATGACCATTGTGACGGTGCGCAACTTCGAGGATAGGAGCAAGTTCTTCTTGGTGGCAGGCGTCATATTCCTCTCCTACGCCCTCATCTACACCTTCGGTGTGCTGAGCCAGGAGAGCACCCTCGAGAGCATCACCTTCGACCGCTACCTCATCTTCTTCCTCAACGCCTTGATGTCGCTCATGTCCTACCCCCTTATCTATCTCTTCGAGCGGCTGTTTGGGCTGACGACCAACCTGACGCTGATGGAGCTCTCGTCGACCAACACGCCCGCCTTGCGCGAGTTGAGCCGCACTGCACCAGGCACCTTCCAACACTCTATGCAGGTGGCCAATATCAGTGAGGACATGATGAACGAAATCGGGGGCAACGCCTTGCTCGCCAAGGTGGGTGCACTATACCACGACATAGGCAAGTTGCAAGCCCCGCTTTATTTCACCGAGAACCAGAACAGCGAGTTTAACCCTCACGACGAGCTGGACAACGTGGAGAGCGCGGCGGTGATTATCAGCCATGTGCCCAACGGGCTGCAGATTGCCAAGCGTTACCACCTACCCACTGCGGTACAAGACTTTATCCGCACCCACCATGGCACCACGGTGACAGGCTATTTCTACAACAAACAACGGATGGAACACCCCGACGAGCCTATCAACATCACCGACTTCCAATACAACGGCCCCACCCCCTTCTCGCGCGAGACGGCGGTGGTGATGATGGTCGACAGCGTCGAAGCCGCCTGCAAGAGCCTCAAAAACCACGACAAAGAAGCCATCGACAAGCTGGTCGACAATATCATCGACGACAAGATACGCCAGAACCAACTGCAGAACTGCGACCTCACCTTCGGCGACATCACCCAGATTCGCAAAATACTCAAGTCGAAGATGATGAGCATCTACCATTCAAGAATATCGTATAAGTTGAAAATTGAAAATTATGATTAATACAATCGTGAAAAGGCTGCTACTATTCATAATGATAGTACTTTCCAACATAGCGACATCAGCACAGATGGTGACAACAGAAGGTACCGACTTTTGGCTTGCCGTAGAGCCAAACTGGTCGAATGTGGATGTTGACCATTACACCTTTGCAGCGGGTGGGAAACACAATTGCACTGTCACCATAGCCAATCCCAACACGGGGTGGTCGCACACGATGAATGTCACAGCCAACCAAGTGACCCTATACCAACTACCGACAAGCAGCAACAGTCAAGTGTGGCAGAGTGGGTCGTGTATCGTACTGAACACGGGGCTACATATCACCTCGACAGATACCATACAGTTCTACTTCTTTAACCATTCCGGCAGTGCGAATGCCTCCGACGCATCTACTATCTTCCCCACTGAGGCACTGGGAACGGACTATATAGTCCAAAGCTACCCGGTAAACAACACTACATATAACAGTTTCTCCTACTTCAGCATTCTCGCAACGCAAGATAGCACCACCGTCGACATTACCTTTGCCGGCAACACCAACACCAGTATCCGCACGGGCGACCACGTCACTGTCACCCTCAATGCCGGGCAGGTCTACCAAGCGCTCAGCACCGAATACACCGGAGACCTCAGCGGCACCACCATCCATTCCGACGACTGTCGACCCTTTGCTGTCTTTTCCGGTATCACGCTGGGGCGTGTGCCCGCCTCAGGACAGTCCAGCGACCACTTGTTCCAACAGTGCTTCCCTACTAGCACATGGGCTAACGACTGGATTCTGACACCCTCAGTACATCACAATATCGACTATGTGCGCATCACGGCCGCCGTCGACAATTGCCAGATATTCCTCAATGGCTCAACCACACCGACAGCCACCATACAGGCTGCCCAAACACACGAGTTCAGCATTACCACCGCCACGCGCGTACACACCTCACAGCCAGCCTCCGTGTTCCAATATCTCGACAGTCGGCATAACTCCACACAGGGCGGAGACCACGGCGACGCATCATCCTTTGCACCCACGCCGCTGAACATGACCACACGCTACGTCGCATTCCCTACCTTCCTCGTCGAAAGCCGTAGTCCCAATACCAACCTGTACTATGCCAACGTCGTTGTGCCTACCGCAGAGACCTCGCTGCTACGGTACAACGGTTCTCCCATCAGCGCCTCATTCTCCCAAATATCTGGTACCACCTATAGCCATGCACGATTCGCCATCAGTGAAATGGGGCAGCATCTGCTGACCACCACAGGCAGCGGGTTTATCGGCCACACATACGGAGTGGGTGAAAATTGGGATTCATACGCATACTCGCTTGGTGGAACATCCCCAGATGCCATCCCTTTCGCAAATGCCGACTCCAGCGCCATTGACAGTATCGACACCGCATATTGCGGTACGTTTCGTTTCTACACATACACCTTCACACCCCCTGTCGACACCCTTGTCGCTGTTGGATGCTCACTGAAACACCTCCACTTAACGATTTATCCGCCTAACGAGTACCGTATCGACACGGCGGTGTGTGTAGACACATTCACTTGGCGCGGACACACTTATACCGCCACAGGAGACTACCATGATACTATTTCTGGCATTGACGGCGACTGCGACAGCATCTACACCATCCATCTCACCATGCTACCCACCTACGACACCACATACGACACCTTAGCCTGCTATGGTGCCACCCTTACCATCGACGGCAACGACTACATAGTGCCCGCAACCGCCAACCTCAATTACACCGCCACCAACGGATGCGACAGCACCATCCACATCCGCCTACTCCCATTCCCGCAATACGACACCACATACTATGTATCTATCCCCGACACCGAATCGTACGAATGGATTGACGGCAACACATACAACACCACCACTAGCACCACCATAATAATGACCGACCGCAATGGGTGCGACAGCATCCTGCGGCTTGCCCTTAATGTAATAAAAACACCTAGGACACCCCTCATCTGGGTTCCAAACGTGTTCATACCCACAGCATCCGAAAACAACCGTTTTAAGGTATTCTCACAATATGTAGATAAAATGACAGTAACCATTTTTCATCGGTGGGGCGAAGAAGTATGCACCTTCGACGGCCTCACAGAAACCTGGGACGGTACCCATAAAGGCACTCCCTGTCCCGAAGGAGCATACGTATATCTGATTAAGTATCGTGCTGGCGAATTGGCTGACGACGCCCATAACCATCCAATCACTGGCACTGTGCTACTAATACGCTAAGAAACAATTGACAATTAAAAACTGAAAGTTGAAATTAAGTGATAAGTGACAAGTGACACGATAGCACTCGTATCACTGGTCACAGGTCACAAATAAGCATTCAAGCAATAAATTAATGAATTAACGAAATTCCAAAATACATGAAGAAAAAAATCCTCACCCACGCAGGCATCATATTGGTGCTGTTGGCCATCTCGGCCGTTTACTTTATGCCCATCCTGCAAGGCAAGGCTCTGCCACAGGGCGATCTGCAGAAATACGAAGGCATGGCCAAAGCCCAGAAAGACTACCACGAGGCCACAGGCGAGTATTCCACCTGGTGCCCCAGTATGTTTAGCGGCATGCCTGGCTACCAAATCACCAACAGCCCTCAGCATTCGATGTACACACCCATCAAGAATGTGCTCACGCTCCAGATATTCGGCCGTCAGAACGACATGGGTGTAATGTTCCTCTACCTCCTCGGTTTCTATATCGCACTGGTGGCACTGGGCGTAAGTCCTTGGCTGGCACTGCTTGGCGGACTGGCGTTCGGGCTGGGCAGCTACAATATCATCATCATCGAGGCAGGCCATATCACCAAGGCATGGGCGATGGCCATGATGGCACCCGTGCTGGCAGGCATGCTGCTCTGTCTGAAAGGTGCTGGCCGACTGAAAACGGAGCGCCATCGGGGTGTGTCGAACCTAGTATGGGGCGGCATCCTCTTCACCCTCGCCCTCGGCACACAGATAGCCCTCAACCACATCCAGATCACCTTCTATACCGCCATTGCAGGCTTGGCGATGGGCATCGCCTACCTCTGCCACTCCATTGGCAAGAAATATTTCCCCCAACTGCTCCTCAGCGTGGGCGTGCTGCTGGTCGGCGTGCTACTGGCATTGGCATGCAACACCCGCCACCTGCTGGTGAACGAAGAGTACATGCAATACACCATGCGTGGAGGCAGCGAGATAACCGTCACCCCCCAAGACCTTTACGGCAAAGACTACCCCAAGAATAACAATGCCAACGACAAGGGGTTGGACATCAACTACGCCTTCAGCTGGAGCTACGGCATTGGCGAGACCTACACACTCCTGGTGCCAGGTGCCCGTGGAGGCGGCAGCATCGAGCCTGTCGACAAGAGCAGTGCCTCCTACAGCAACTTCCACCAAGAGAAAGTCCCGCTCTATTGGGGCGACCAACCCTTCACCAGCGGCCCCGTCTATTTCGGAGCCATCGTCGTCTTCCTATTCCTCTTTGGCATGCTCACCGTGAAAGGACCCGAGCGGTGGTGGATACTCGCCGCCACCGTGGTTGCCATCCTCCTCTCATGGGGCAAGAACCTCATGGGCTTCAACGGCTGGATATTCGAGCACCTGCCCCTCTACAACAAGTTCCGCACCCCGTCGATGAGCTTGGTACTGGCCAATGTGCTGGCGGTGCTGCTGGCGGTGCTGGGACTGCGCGAGCTGTTCTCCGGTCGGTTGGAGCCGAAAAAGGCGTTGCGCTCGCTATATATATCGGCGGGAGCCACGGTGGGCGTGGTGCTGCTGGGGCTGCTGATGAGCGGCGGACTGTCGTATAGCGGCAGTGCCGACAACGAGATGGCAGTCCAATACGGCAACCAATGGCAATCGATACAGAACATCTTCATTCAAGACCGCAAGGCACTGTTTGTGTCCGACTCGTGGCGTAGCATACTCTTTGTGGTGCTGGCTGCTGCCACGATGTGGATATACCTGCGCTATGCGAAAGACAAGAAGGAGCTGCGCCCTGCTGCCACACTGGTGCCGACGGCGGTGCTGGCACTGCTCATTGTCATCGACCTGCAGGGCGTTGACAGCCGCTACCTGAACAGCGACAACTATGTCCGCAATCCCCGCCAGCTGGCGTTGCAACCCGCACAATATGACATGGACATCGACGCCATTGCAGCACAGACGGGCGACCAAGACTATCGTGTGCTCAACCTGGCGGTAAATACCTTCAACGACTCGAAGCCCTCGGCATTCCACAATCAGGTGGGCGGCTACAGCGCTGCCAAACTGCGTCGCTATCAGGACATCATCGACTTCTACATCGGCTACCGCATTAACCCCAAGGTGTTGGCAATGCTCAACACACGCTACATAGTGATGCGCGACGGCAAGGTGCAGCGCAACCCCGACGCGCTGGGCAACTGCTGGTTTGTAAGCGACATCAAGTTGGTTGAGGATGCCAACGCAGAGATATTGGCATTGAACGACTTCGACCCTGCCACCACCGCCGTGGTGAACAAGAACGAATTCGATGGTATGGGCGTACTCCCGTGTACGCCCAACAGCGGGCTTACGCGGGGGGCTTACACTGGGGTAAGCCCCTACGACAGCACCGCCACCATTGAGATGGAACACAAGCGTCCCGCCGACCTCAACATTCTGACCTATCACAGCCATAGCGGCACACCCATGTTGGCAGTCTTTAGTGAGATATATTACGCACCCGACTGGAAGGCGTATATCGACGGACAGCCTGCCGAATATATCCGTGCCAACTACCTGTTGCGTGCCATGCTTATCCCCGAAGGCGACCATGTGATAGAGTTCCGCAACGAAGCTCCCACCATGCATCGGTTGGACAACATCACCCTCATCTGCTCCATCGTCACCCTCATAGTCATCGGTGGAGTGCTGCTTGTCTATTACCGCAAACGGAAACAAACCCCTGCCAAACAATGAACCCTAACCAAAACACCGACGGGGATGCGCCACTGATGTCCGTCATCCTCTGTACCTACAATCGTGACAAGTACATCTACAATGTGTTGCGCAGTGTGGCTGAAAACGACTACCCGCACGACAAGTATGAGATAGTGCTGGTGAACAACAACAGCAGCGACAACACCGAGAGCGAATGCCAACGTTTTCGGGCGGACTATCCCGACATCAAG
>CAMYZD010000062.1 GCA_947303735.1 uncultured Bacteroidales bacterium
CTGAAATCAGCATGAAAGACCCCGATGGCAACATCCGCCGTCTCTCTGACCTGCGTGGCAAGGTGGTGATGATCGACTTCTGGGCATCATGGTGCGGCCCCTGCCGCCGTGAGAATCCCAATGTAGTGCGCCTCTACAAGAAATACCACGACAAAGGATTTGAAATCTACAGCGTCTCACTCGACAAGGAGAAGTCGGCTTGGCTCAAAGCCATCAAGGACGATGGCCTCGCGTGGCCCAACCATGTCAGCGACCTCAACGGCTGGACCTCATCGGGAGGAAAGACCTACGGCATCATGTCGGTCCCCTCCACCGTGCTGGTCGACAAAGACGGCAAAATCATTGCCCGCAACCTGCGTGGCACCGAACTGGAAAAGAAACTAGCTGAAATATTCGACTAAAAAGATACGCATCGCTTGATAGTTAAAAAGGTGCGCGTACCTTTAGAACCTTAAAACTTTTAATCCCTTTAATTCTTTTAAACTCTAAAAAACATAAAGAGCCCATGATTACCACCACCATGATAGAAATGGCCTTGAGCCATGTCAACGACCCCGACCTAGGGCGCAGCCTCATCGAGCTAGGCATGATTGAGAATATTGCTATTGATGGCAAGAAGGTCTCATTTGACCTAGTGCTCACCACTCCTGCCTGCCCCATGAAGAAACGCATGAGCGACGACTGCGTCAACGCCATCCACGAATATGTCGACCGCGAGGCCGAGGTGACCGTCAATCTCACTTCCCGTCCCGTCACTATGCCCGACCCCCATGAGCTAGTTCCCGGCGTCAAGAATGTCATCGTCGTCGCTTCCGGCAAAGGAGGGGTTGGAAAAAGCACCGTCGCCGTCAATCTGGCAGTGTCGCTTGCCAAGACAGGGGCTTCGGTCGGACTTATCGATGCCGACATCTACGGACCCTCCATTCCCATCATGTTCAACGTCGGTCCCGATGAAGTTTACGGCGAGCAACACGATGGTAAAACCTATATGATACCCGTCGAACGCTATGGAATCAAACTGATGTCTATCGGTTTCCTCGTCGACTCCGACAAGGCGCTAGCTTGGCGCGGTCCAATGGCATCGGGCGCGCTCAAACAAATTGCCACCGAGACCTGGTGGGGCGAGATTGACTATTTGGTCGTCGACATGCCCCCGGGAACGGGCGACGTGCAGCTCACCCTAGCTCAGACCCTCCCTGTCACTGGTGCCATCATCGTCAGCACCCCTCAACAGGTGGCCCTGGCCGACGTAGTGCGTGGAGTCGAACTGTTCCGCAATCCCAACCTCAACATCCCAGTGCTTGGCTTTGTAGAGAACATGGCTTACTTCACCCCTGCCGAACTGCCCGACCACAAGTATTATATCTTTGGCAAACAAGGATGCCGTCATCTGGCCGAGGAAATGAACATTCCCCTGCTGGGTGAGATACCCCTGGTGCAAAGCATTGCTGAGAGTGGCGACAATGGCCGCCCCGTGGCGTTGTGGAGCGATGTCGAGACCCCCGAAAGCAAAGCCTTTATGCAGGTGGCCGAAAACGCCATCCGCGAGATATGCAAGATAAACAATAAGAATAACTCGTAATGACCTTATTACGATATCACGTTATCACAACTATCAAATAACATGACCGACCAAGAGAAACCCATCATCGAAACCCGCGTCAAGAACGCACTCGAACAGATACGCCCCTACCTCCAGCAGGATGGTGGCGACGTTGAATATGTCGACATGACCAACGAAGGGGTGGTCATGGTGCGCCTAAAAGGCCACTGTGGTTCATGCCCCCATGCCCTGCAAACACTCAAGCAGGGTATTGAATCAGCTATCAAACGTGTCATTCCTGAAGTAAAATCAGTCGAGAGAATATGATATACACTAAGACTGGCGACATGGGTACCACTTCCCTCATTGGTGGTACCTGTGTTGAGAAATGCCATCCACGGGTAGAGGCATACGGCACCGTTGACGAATTAGGTGCTCACTTGGCACTGCTTACCGAGCAGCTATCGCCCCTTCCTGCCTTTGCCACCCCTTGTGCCATGCTCCGAGAAGTGCAACGGCAGCTATTCACCATCCAAACCCTCTTGGCCTTGGAACCTAACCCTCCACACCCCACCTCCATCGATGTGGACAGCTATAGCTCACAACTCACCGCTCACTGCTCCATGGTGGAACAGGCCATCGACAACCTCCAAGCAACCCTTCCCCCTTTCAGGGGATTCACCATCCCTGGTGGGAATGCCATCTCGGCTCAGTGCCACGTGGCAAGGACTGTATGCCGTCGGGCTGAGCGTCGTATCGTCCAGCTCTACACAGACCAACCCGACTCTGCCAACCCATCCCTGCTCTCCTATATCAACCGTCTTTCTGACTACCTCTACGTCCTCTCTCGCCATCTTGTGCTGGCGATGGGTAATGAAGAGTGCTTTTTATAAGCCATTTATCAGCCTCAACCCATGGGGCTTTTATCCCATTCAATGCAGGCAAATAATAGTCTGAGAAACTTTTTTTTGCATATATCAGAAAAAAGCGTACTTTTGCAAAAAATTATTCTTGCTAATAATATAGATAGTTTATTTTAATAGTGTAAGTTACAAGTCTTATAGAGACAATTTGGCAGTCAAATTTTCCCTCAAGGGCAATTGACTATTAAACAGGAGAAACGTTATATGTATTGGACACTTGAATTGGCAACAAAATTAGAGGATGCTCCATGGCCTGCCACCAAGGACGAATTAATAGATTACGCCCAACGTACAGGAGCACCAATGGAAGTGATTGAGAATTTGATGGAAATAGAGGACGAGGGCGACCCATACGACAGCATTGAAGACCTTTGGCCCGACTATCCAACCAAAGAAGATTTCTTTTTCCAAGAGGACGAATACTAGCCCCAGCATGGGAAGCAGGCATGCCCTATCCGCAGCGCATACCGACACCTCCCCCCGACAACTAATCAAACCTAACGCCAGTCCCCTCCCAACAGGTAGGCATCCCATCTGGCAACATAGGAGTCAAACTATATACCAACAACATCTTATACTACACACACTATGCGTATAACATTCATTGGATCGGGCAACGTTGCGACACATCTGGCACTTGCCATGCATCAAAGAGGGCATCAGATAGACCAAATCTGGTCTCGCAACATACAGCACGCCCAATATCTAGCCGAACGTGTGGAGGCGCAGCCCATCAACGACTTTTCCCAACTCCACACCTCTGCCAATGTTTATATCCTTGCCGTCGTCGACGATGCCCTCTTCGAGATTGCTCCTCAACTGCATTTGGGCGATGCCTTAGTTCTCCACACCTCTGGAGCCACCCCCATCAAGATCCTCAAGAAGACCAGCACCCATTATGGCGTTCTGTGGTCACCCCAAAGTTTTGTACGCGATGTGGCACTCGACTACAACGAGCTGCCTTTCTGTATCGAGGGGTGCGACAAAGAGACCGAGCAATTCATTGAAGAATTCATCGGCATGATTTCCCCTCACATCTATCATACTACTCACAACCAACGTCAGTACTTGCACCTTGCTTCGGTCTACGTGAATAACTTCACTAATGGTTTGTACGCTGTCGCACAACAGCTCTGCGCTAAACATAAGGTTCCATTTGAGATACTACACCCCATCATTACCACTACAGCCAAGAGGGTACAATGGGGCGATGTACGTTACCAGCTCACCGGCCCCGCTGTCCGTGGTGACGAGAAGACTCTCAACGCCCACCGCAAGCTATTGACCAACGACCCACAGGCATTGGCCTTATACGATAGCTTCACCGAGCTCCTCCAGCAACTTAAGAAATGATTGACACCCACTGCCACCTCTACGACCAGGCGTTTGACGACGACAGAGACCAAGCCGTAAAACGTGCTGTAGATGCTGGCGTCGATACCATGCTGCTGCCAGCCATCGACAGCACTAGTCACACTCGACAAGAGTCCCTTGCCAACACCTACCCCCAACACTTCCGCCAAATGATGGGGCTTCACCCCACCTCGGTCACCGACAACTTCCAGACCGAGCTCGACATCGTGCACCAAAAACTATTTGAAATTGAAAATGGAAAATTGAAAAGTGAAAATTGTCCGAGTGCGGCATCCAATTCTCAATTCTCAATTCTCAATTCTCAATTCCATAAGTACGTTGCGGTCGGCGAAATCGGCCTCGACCTCTATTGGGATAAGACGTATCTAGACCAACAACTACAAGCTTTACGGCTGCAGATTGCATGGGCTCAAGAACTGCAACTACCCATTTGCCTACACATACGTAAGGCTCACAACGAACTCTTCAGCCTTTTGCGCGACATCAACAGCCCCCACTATTCCGGAGTCATGCACTGCTTCGGCGGTAGTGTACAAGAGGCACAACGCGCTATCGAAATGGGATTTCATATCGGCATCGGTGGTGTGGTGACTTTCAAAAATGCCACCCTCGCCGATGTGGCTCGCACCGTACCGCTCGACCGGATCCTCTTGGAGACCGACTCACCCTACCTGTCCCCTGTCCCGCACCGTGGCAAACGCAACGAGAGTGCATACATTCCCCTTATAGCCCAATGTATTGCCACCCTACGCAACATTTCATTGCAAGAGGTGGCAGAAACCACTACCGCCTCTGCCCAGCAGCTTTTCCGTATTTAACCCAAATCGGTCACTCGAGTTTATGACCAACTAGGGTTAAAGAGTTAATAAATAATGACTACAAGGTGGTCTCTCCGCTATGCGTAACGAGTGAGACAGTCGATACACAGGGAAGCTTCTGCACTTCAACCATCAATTGGGCATCAGCCACCCTTAGTTCAACTGTGAGTGCTAGGGAAGAAGCTGTCATATTCCTTGCTTTCACCTGTGCATAGCGACAATGCTGGCACACAACGTCCATAATTGCCTTCTCCGCCTGGAAATCCGTGGCGTTTACAACCAATATCATTGATGCCTTAGCCACAGGTAACCAGTCCAGAAGCAAGATAACAACCGTAAGTATCAATGAAAGGCATACGGCATACATTGGATGTCCCGAACCACATATTATGCCAACTCCAAGACCCCAGAAAAGAAACATGAGATCCATGGGATTCTTGACAGCCGTACGAAAACGGACAATGGAAAGTGCACCGACCATGCCGAGAGAGATCACAATATTCGACTGAATGGTTAGGATAATGGCTGCCGTAATAAGTGAAATACCCACAAGCGATACATTGAAATTGCGTGAATAAAACACCTTCCGGGTGACCAGTCTGTATACAAAGAAGATATACAGTGCAATCAAGGTTGTGAAAAGCAGACATAGCAAAACAGAACTCATGGTTATGTTCTGGTTGTCCCAGCTTTCAAGGAAGGAATTTTTGAAAATGTCTGAAAAGGTAAATGCTAGTAATTTCATATTATATGATGTTTATTTTTCGACAAAGGTAATATTTGGAGAAGGTGGTTTGTTGCAAACAATTCAGTTGAAGGTTCTGATAGATGAAATCAGGCAGGAATTGGTCAAACTTAACCTCCATAAGATGGTAGCCCAAAGGCAGCACCGGACGGCAAAAGACCGACTCTTGAAAGAAATGGTCAAAGTCCTGCGAGGCAACTATATTGGTGTCAAAGGTGACCCGCACATTACCTACTTCATAAATATAGGCTGTACGTTGATATTCCACTATGGTACTAGGTGTCATCTGCCGTTGTACCATCTCCAATAAGAACTTGCGCAGCACAGGGTTATCCACACTACCTGAGGGCAATGGAGTTGAGCCAATCAGCTGGTCGGCCTGCGCTCTCGTAAGAGGGGAGGAGGTCTTATGGGTCATCCCATTCTCTTTTCTCTTACATTCAAGGTTGATTCGTTGGTCATTAGCGTTATAGATACGTATACGATATTTCTCTCTTGGGTCGGTACCATTCTCATTATCGTAATAGCAAGTGTGGTAATAGTCGTCAAAATATAGGCTCCTAATGGAGTAGTGACCCTCGGGGCCCGTATGGGGGTCCGGCGAGATTAGGTGACGAATACGCTCACGCAGGAGCACTAGTATTTGCTCGTCTATTAGATACTTATATTCGTGTCTGTAACGTATTGGAGTCTCTTTCATGGCCTATACAATTAAGTTCTCTTGTACTTTCTTATCTCATAAACCACTATGCAAAAGAATGATATAGAGAAGAAGATGAAGATAACGATACGCATCAGCCACTTCCTTAGTTGGAAAGTATCTTGGGTGTCTGTAGCCTGATCGCCTGTGGAAGATACGATGTTGAGCCGACAACCTGGTGGTGGTACTGAATCAAGGGTGTAGTAATGCCCATCGGTAGAGTCTTCCCACATCCAACTGTTATCATTATTCGAGTCGACAGTTATTGCTAGGTAGTCGGATACCTTACTTCCCTGATGATATAGCACCGTCGAGTAAAACCCTTTCAACCCAGGGTCGGTCGACTCCAATGTGACGAACTGCATGGGTTGTGTGCGCGAGAAATAATTGTCTAGCAGTCTGATTCGCTGCTGAAAGAATCGTTTCAATGTGTCGACAGTGCTAGTTGAAGTGGTTTGTAGTGCATCATCGTGCCGCCAACGTATCGCGTTTGCTGTGGCCGACTGCTCGATAGTTTGGGCTAAGGAGTCTAGCCCGTGGTCAAGTAGCCATACGGCGTAAGGCCGCCCATAGTGATAATAGATTGAATCTGAAACGTGCTGGAATGCCTTACTTTGGCACATGGTATAGATGGGCATGAGGTGGTCCGACTCTGCCAGTATTTCTTCGTGTGTGGACGCCATCGCTAGGTCGTAGTCCCACACAGGGCCACTATAGAACTTATACGGCGCATAACCTAAACTATAAAAGAAATTGCTGCGGCGCCAGACATCGCCATTGAGGAAGAGCTCGTCGGTAAGATATTTGCAAGCCCACGACTCGATATCCATGACCGAGGCCAACTCCGAGTCAGTCGGGTGCTTGGGACTGAGGAGGATTCGCTTGAATTGGTCAAGCCCCTCCTTAATCGAGTCGAGCGGAACATCGCCAGCCGCTCGTGCCTCCATCACTCCAACATATTGGTCGCCAGTGAATGGGTAACTAGGTTTACCCGCTTTGCGGACAGTCTCCTCGATGTCGTTGAGGAATAAGTATGTCGGAACTCGCTCGGGATTGAGGCGGGTTTCGGATAGTTCTATCTTCTCTGTGAGTAGATAGAGGCCGTAGTATTGCCCATTAAAAAATAGGTTAACGAAGCGTCCACTAGGATTCCACTGCATGCCCAGCCCCCCTGCGAAGTCTAGCACTATTTTGTTGCGGAGGTTGGAGAAGTCGAATGCGTTGGCCAGCAGCACCCATTTCTGCCCTTCGGCCATTCCCAACAAGGTATCGGCCCTGTCTAGATTGAGCAGAAATGGCTTCTTGGGGTTCCACCAGGTGCTATTGCCACGCCCTTTGAGGGTCACATTTCTGGTGTGCCATCCCTCTTGAAGCTTTCCTTCAGGCGAATAGAGGCTCATCGTGGCATAACCAATGTATTCCCTATCGCGGTCAATACGTTGGAGGACTTTGTTGCTGAGTCGGACATCCATGGTTGGAACATCAGCTATATACTTTACGCAGAGACGAGAAGAGTCCACAGACTGGCCACGTCCGATTACCATCGGGCGAGGAGCGTCAGCCCTTAGCGAAAGGGGGTCGCCTTTGCTGAGAGGCTTATCGTCAACTACCAGCTGAACATCCTCTGAATTGAAGGTCAACTGACACTGGTCAGGTCTAAAGGGAACAAACAGATAATAGGTGTTGTCTTGGGAAGAATAATATGGCTCAAGTTCTATGGCTGAGGAAGCACTTCGTGCAATGAATTGCATAGTGGGTTCTCGACTGGGGGCATATATAAGACAGCCCACTACCATGACCAATGACAGTAGCATAAGTAAAGCGAGCAGACGGAAAGTCGATTTCTGATTCTGATTCATAGAGTAGTGGGTATATTGAAGTAAGAAGTACGAACTAAGAAGTTAGTGCGCCAGCTTTTAATTTTTATTTTTTAATTTTTAATTTCAATTTTCATTTTGCAAAGATACACAATATCTATGATATATAACAATATTTTTTGCCTTTTCGTGACTCTCTACGCATTCTGTCGGACTAATTTGGCTGCCATACGCTTGGCACGGGAGCTAAGGGGTAGTAGGTAGTAGACCGACATCTCGTCGCGGTAGAATTCCACGGCTCCCCAGCGGCGCCAGTAGCCATGGGTCTTCAGATGGTGCATGACGGGGATGAAAACATAGTCGTAGACCTGTAGGTCATCCCAAAGCGACGTGATCATGTCGTAGTTCAACCGAGTGCCTCGATAAGACTCGGCCACAATGAACGAGAAGACGGCAATATATTTCATGGCATTCAACTGCGAAAGCAGTTCAGGTCGTTCGTCCATTATCGCCGTGGTTTCTTCCTCAATGCGGTAATCGCTCATGTTGAGCAACCCTATGGTTTCTTCTTTCTCATCGACCGCCTTGACACTCATTGGCCAATTGAAATGGAGGTGCGTCACCCAGCCCTCCACTTCTTGAGAGTCAAAGCCATATTGGCGGGTCATCCAACGTACGGTCTCGGCGGCATCGGCGGGGGTCATTCGTTGCAGGTGGTAGCTCATGGGCATTGGATATTAACAATGTTGTACGAAAGTAGCTGGTAGGGGTGGTAGGACAGTTTCGACTTCCTGAGGCCTTCCAACCCCATATCTTCTTCCCGATTAAGATAAATATATTGTTCAGGCAGATGGCTGGCAAACTGCTGGTTGATGATATTAAAGGCTCCGTCCATCTGGCGGTCGGCTTTCTCCACACACACATCAAAAGTGTCGTGCGTCACGGCAGAGCCATAAGTAAAGGCCAACAGCCGACTCCCATCATATACACATCCCCCTATCATCTTCAGTTCGGCCCAATTGGCTAGGGCGTTCTCCATGCTGCGCTGCTCGGCCTTTACGGTCTCGCTGTAGAAGGGTGTATCTTGGTGTACCTCGTTCCGCCACAACATCGACAGCTGCCTGCACTCGTCAAATCGCTCCGGAGTGAGTTCCACGTATTCATAACGGGGATGCTCGGAGAGGAACTTGTTCACATGGTTGCGCTTGGCCTTTAGGTTCTTGCCCTTCAACTCGGCCAGCTCTTGCCGCAGATAGATATAGTCGTACTGGTTTCGGCAGGGTTCGACAGTGACTCCCCCTGGCATGAGCGACTGGATATGTGCGGCCATCTCGTCCTCCACCCCCATTATCTGGAGGTCGGTCCCCAGCGATGCCGCATCGGCACAGAGCAATTCCAGCAACCTCAACGAGGGTGGCACTGCCGAGCAGACCATATAGGCCCGCCGCTCCTCTATATTGAAACGAAGTATGGCTGTATTCTCACAAAGACAAACTTCGGTATTGAACCAAAACTGCCAACAGATGAGGTTAGCAAAGGTGTAGTTGCAATTGCGGCGACCCGAAGCAAGGCTTATGGCCTGCAGCGAATCCCTATCAGCAAGGGTGAGCTTATGAAAGTTTAGCGGTGTATGACAGTCGTTTGGCATAGCATTAGTGATCCATTTCGAGAGGGCAAAAATACAAAAAAAGAATGGGATTTGATGATTTCGTGCACTCTTCATCCTCTCATTTCAGAATTATTTTGTATATTTGCTCATTCAAAATGTGGCAAGAAATAGCCACAATCATTTGAATAGATGATATTTAACGACAATGATTTGTATCAAATACTGAAGTAATTCAAATAATATATACCACAATGAAAAAAATATTAATAGTTGGTGCCGGCGGACAGATTGGTTCCGAGCTGACCCGTAATCTCAGAGACATCTATGGTGACAACAATGTTGTGTGTAGCGACCTGCGACCCCTCAAGGGCGACCCCTACGAGCGTGGCCCTGTGGAGCGCATCGACTCTACCCAAATCATGCAGATTGCCACCGCTGTCAAACAGTACAATATTGACACCATCTATAACCTCGCTGCCATCCTCAGTGCGACGGCCGAGTTGAACCCCATGCTGGGTTGGAACGTGGGTATCGGCAGCCTCGTGAACTGTCTCGAGGTGGCACGCCTCTTCGGCTGCGCCGTCTTTACCCCCTCCTCTATCGGAGCCTTCGGACCCTCCACTCCCCACGACAACACCCCGCAGGACACTATCCAGCGCCCCAACACCATCTACGGCGTTACCAAGGTCACTGGCGAGCTCCTCTCCGACTACTACTTCACCCGCTTCGGCGTCGACACCCGCAGCGTCCGCTTCCCCGGCCTCATCAGCTATCAGACCCTTCCCGGTGGCGGCACCACCGACTATGCCGTCGAAATCTATTATGCAGCCGTCAAGGGCGAGAAATTCGTCTGCCCCCTGAAGAAAGGCACCTACATGGACATGATGTATATGCCCGATGCCCAGAAGGCCATGATTGACATCATGGAGGCCGACCCCTCGAAGCTAGTGCACCGCAACAGCTTTAACGTCACTGCCATGAGCTTCGACCCCGAAATCATATACAACACTATCAAGAAACGCTACCCCAACTTCGAGATGGTCTATGAGCCCGAGCCTATCAAACAGGCTATCGCCGACAGCTGGCCCGACAAGATGGACGACAGCTGCGCCCGCAACGAGTGGGGCTGGAATCCTCAGTTCGACCTCGAGAAGATGACCGACGACATGATTCTCAACCTCAAGAAGAAACTCTTGTAATTCACATCAATATCACCAACTAAAAGCTAAAAGAGCCTATCCCTTTTAGCTTTTAGTTTTTATTCCCAGCATCCGATGAGACGTTTCCTCCTTGCCTCCATCCTTGTGTTGCCGCTTCTGTGGGCTGCTGTCGCATGCAAGGGAAACAAGAATACCAATCCCCCGACCATGCCTAACGACGAATGTCTGATATGCGGCGCGCCGCTCGAATACCTCCAGCAAGACACCCTCATGGAGTGTGCCATCTGTCACAAACAGGAACTCAGTAAGACCCGATGCACCAAGGGCCACTATGTCTGCAACGAGTGCCACATGGCAGGCATGGACTCTATCATCGCCCTCTGCCTCGACGAAACCTCCCAGGACCCCATCGCCATACTGGAGAAGATGATGTCGCAGCCTTTCTGCCACATGCACGGACCCGAGCACCACGTGCTGGTGGGTGCCGCCTTGCTGGTGGCCTACAACAACGCTCTTTTAAGCCAAACCGACAGCACCCAGCTCGACCTTCCCTCAGCCCTGCTCGAGGTGATGAGCCGTGGCCGACAAGTGCCTGGCGGGGCTTGTGGTTACATGGGTGCCTGTGGCGCTGCCATCAGCACTGGCATCTTCATGTCAGTCGTCACGCGCAACAACCCCTTTGCCACCGACAGCTGGCGGCTCAGCAACCTGATGACCGCCCGAGCCCTGGAACAAGTAGCCCTCAACGGTGGCCCCCGCTGCTGCAAACGCGACTCCTACCTTTCGGTGCTTACTGCCGTCGACTTTGTCAAGGAACACCTAGGCGTATCCATGGAGAAAGCCACCGTCACCTGTTCCCGCAGCCAAATCAACAACCAGTGCATCGGAAAGCGTTGCCCCTTTTCGCCCACTCACAATCAACAATAAATTGACCCCTATTATTAATTCATAAAACAATTCAAATGAAACATCTAACCTTTTTATCCGTTGCCGTACTTGCGCTGGCTTTAGGAGCATGCTGCAACAAGAACCAGGAAACTGCCACCTGCAGTGACGACAGCACTACCTGTTGTGAAAAAATGGAACTGAAACCCGTATCCGAACGCACCAACCTAGGTGCTAAAATGTTCGTCACCCCCCAGCCTGCCCTGATGATCGGCACCTACGACGAACAGGGTAACCCCGACGTGATGATGGCTGCTTGGGGCGGCCAATGCGATGGCAACCAAGTCTGCTTCCGTCTCTCTCCCCACCGCACCACGACCAACCTGCGCGCCACCCGCGAATTCACCCTCAGCTACGCCACCGTCCGTGATGTGGCCGAGAGCGACTACTTCGGTATCGTCTCCGCCAACGACGTACCCGACAAGATTGCTCGTACTGGCTTCACCGTCACCAAGAGTCAGAACATCAACGCCCCCATCATCGACCAGTACCCGCTGACCCTCGAATGCCGTGTAGTCGAGATTATGGAGCGTGACAATGAAGGCTGCTTCGTAATTGGCGAAGTGGTCAACACCATCGCCGACCCAGCCATCCTCACCGATGGCCGCATCGACCTCAACAAGCTTCAACCCATCGTTTTCGACGCCTCCATGCCCGCCTACCGCTCCGTGGGCGACACCGTGGGCGCAGCCTGGGGAGCTGGACAGGTATTTACAAAATAAGTCTCCCCTTTCACTCTATCCAGAATTCTACACCCTCCAATTCGTCAACAGGTGGTTGAGGAATTGGAGGGTTTCTGTTTTTGATACCAAAGACCCCTCTGGGCCTTATATGTTCTTATTCTTACCAAACCCTTCAATAATCCTGCTTACGCCTGCAATATAATACTGACTTACAACATATTAAATCCTTTATCGATTACATAAGCGAGAATGATTCGAATATAGAATGGCTATAAATTGGGGATGAGGCGTAGGCAAGGCGGCCACAAATCAGGTGCACAAGGGATTTGTGAGGGCAAAAAAACAGGTTTAAACGGGGAACATGGATAAAAAATTAATATTTTTAAACACTTAATATATAACAATATACGAAAATTTTAAGAAGAAAAGTTACAAAATAATTTTGTGGATTGAAAAAATGATAGTATTTTTGCATCGTGATATCAAAATAATATCATATTGGATAGAAAGAACAATTTCAGACAATCAATCACATTAAAGTAACATAATTAAAGATAGTAATCATATGGAAACAAAAGAATTTAATCGTAAAATGAAAGGGGTCAACAATGGCTTCCTGCATTTGTTAATCAATCTGCTGCTTTTGGCGGCTATCGTGTTTGGCACTATGGGCCTGGTGAAGGTGGCGGGCGACGTAGCTGCCGTTTCTTTCTGCATCCTGATGTGCTTTGTCTATATCCTGCAGAGCATCGGGTTTATGGTCATCCAACCTAACCAGAGCCGTGTGCTGACCTTCTTCGGCAAGTATCGCGGCACGGTGACCGATAACGGCTTCTTCTGGGTGAACCCCTTCTATGGCAAGCGTCGCCTCTCGTTGCGCGCCCGCAACATGGACGTGGCACCCATCAAGGTGAACGACAAGAACGGCAACCCCATCATGATTGGCTTGGTGCTGGTGTGGAAGATTAAGGACACCTACAAGGCCTGCTTCGACATCGAGGTGGAGGACACCACCATCACCCAGAAGGACGGCACGAAGGTGACCACGCTGAAGGGCTACGACAACTTTGTGAATGTGCAGAGCGATGCCGCCCTGCGTAAAGTGGCCGGTCTGTATGCCTACGACAATATCGACAACAAGAACACCGAGGAGGTGACCCTCCGCAGTGGCGGCGAGGAGATTAACGACCGCTTGGAAGAGGAGCTGCGCAGCCGCTTGAGCATTGCCGGCATCGAGGTTATCGAGGCTCGTATCAACTATCTGGCCTACGCCGCCGAGATTGCCAGCGTGATGCTGCGCCGTCAGCAGGCGGACGCTATCATCTCCGCCCGCGAGAAGATTGTGGAGGGCGCCGTGAGCATGGTCGACTTGGCCCTGAAGAAGCTCTCCGCCGACGGTATTGTGGAGCTGGACGAGGAGCGCAAGGCCGCTATGGTGAGCAACCTGCTGGTGGTGCTCTGCGCCGATGAGAGCGCGAGCCCGGTGATTAACACAGGAACATTGTACAATTAATTAATGTAGGGGCGTACCCCCGTGTACGCCCCTTCAAAAAAGGATAGACATGAATAGCAGAATAGTTTATGCAGCTGTGGCAGTGATGATGATGTCGCTGGTGTGTGGCTGCGCGGGGCATGGCAATGAGGAGGAACACAATGATGTGCTGACTTTCGAGCAGGCAAAGGCCGAGGAGTCTGCGCTAGTGT
>CAMYZD010000063.1 GCA_947303735.1 uncultured Bacteroidales bacterium
CCGCCCTGCATCTCCTTGCCGGCGGTGCGGACGATGGTGCCGGCGTTCTTGCCAGCATCCACGCGGTTTTGGCCTAGGCAGACCAATAGCGAGGGCTTATCGCCATAGCCACTGGCCAATACCACTGCCATATCGGGATATTGGTTACGCAGGGCAAGCATGGCATCCTTCAGCTGGCTGAGGTCGGCATCAACACGCTCAACTAGAACGGGATTGAACTGCATCTTATCAGCAATGCCTTTCACAAATCCTGCTACCTGTTCCTTCTTGAATGCCTCCAGTTGCGACCGCAACTCAGCGTTATCGTCCTGCAGACGTTGCACCGCAGCTGATATGTCCTTAGGATTCTTCAGAAGCTCACGGAGTGTCTCCAACTGGTCTTGCATAGCGTCATTATACTGCTCAGCGGCGGCACCAGTCACTGCCTCAATACGGCGCATACCTGCAGCCACAGCTCCTTCGCTCACAATGCGGAACGAACCTATACGACCCGTATTACTTATGTGCGTACCACCACAGAACTCTACACTCTCGCCAAACTTCACCACACGGACAAACTCACCGTATTTCTCGCCGAACAGTGCCATCGCACCCAATTTCTGAGCTTCAGCAATCGGCATAGCACGGTGTTCTTCAAGAACTATGGCTCGGCGGATGTCTATATTCACCTGCTTCTCCACTTCGCGAATCTCTTCGCGGCTCATCTTGGCGAAGTGCGAGAAGTCGAAACGCAGCCGCTGGTCGTCCACACTCGAACCCTTCTGCTCCACATGGCTGCCCAACACGTTACGCAGTGCCTTGTGCAGCAGGTGGGTAGCGGAATGATTGCACTCAGTAGCTATACGGCGGCACTTGTCCACCTCGGCCTTGAATGTAGGGGCAGACCCCCGTGTCTGCCCTGACAGAGAGTTGAGACATTCTTCAAACTTGTCAGCGGGAACTATGTGCACTATCAGATTGTTCTCTTTCTTTGTATCTACCACAGGTAACACCTGACCGTTGGTCGAAGTCAGCGTGCCGCGGTCTCCTGCCTGCCCACCACTCTCACCATAGAAGGGCGTCTGGTCAAACACTAACTGATAGAACTCCTTGTCCTTCACCTTCACATGGCGATAGCGAGCAATGCGCACTTCGGCAGTAAGAGTATCGTAGCCTACAAATTCTTGATTAACATCTGGCTCAAGCTCGACCCAGTCGTCATTCTCCACAGCGGCGGCGGCACGCGAACGTTGTTTCTGCTCGGCAAGTCCCTTTTGGAAACCCTCCATGTCGACTGTCCACCCTTTCTCTGCGGCCATCAGCTGCGTAAGGTCGATGGGGAAGCCGTAAGTGTCAAACAACTCGAAGGCAAATGCCCCGTCGATCTGTTTCTTCCCGTCGGCATGTCCTTGGAGGTAATCCTCAAAGCGGTTAATGCCGTTGGCAAGGGTCTTGAGAAACGACTGCTCCTCCTCGAGAATAATGCGGCGTATCAGCTCTTTCTGGCTCACTAGTTCGGGGTACTGTCCACCCATCTGATCAACCAGAGTGCTTACCAACTCATTCATGAAGGGCTGCTTAAAGCCTAGGAAAGTGTAGCCATAACGCACGGCACGACGCAGAATTCGACGTATTACATAGCCCGCCTTGGCATTGCTAGGCAACTGACCGTCAGCAATACTAAAACTGACTGCACGGAGGTGGTCAGCAATCACCCTCATAGCAATATCTGCATCCTCCTTCTCACCATAAGTCATGTTCGCCATTCGGGCAATGGCCTGGATAAGGGGTTGGAAGACATCAGTGTCGTAGTTCGACTTCTTGCCTTGGAGCACCATACAAAGACGCTCAAAGCCCATACCCGTATCAATGTGTTTAGCCTTGAGTGGCTCAAGAGTACCATTAGCAAGGCGGTTGTACTGCATGAACACAAGATTCCATATTTCGATCACCAATGGGTTGTCTTTGTTCACCAACTCAGCCCCTGGGACACGTTGTTTCTCCTCCTCGTCGCGCAGGTCGATATGAATCTCACTACATGGGCCGCATGGTCCCTGTTCGCCCATCTCCCAGAAGTTGTCCTTTTTCGACCCCTTCAAGATACGACTCTCATCCACATGTGCCTTCCAAAACTCGTAGGCCTCAGTGTCCATCGACAATCCCTCTTTCTCATCCCCACCAAACACTGTTACATACAGGTTCTCCTTGTCAATATGCATCACCTCTGTGAGAAACTCCCAGCCAAAGGCAATAGCCTCTTTCTTGAAGTAGTCGCCAAACGACCAGTTGCCCAACATCTCAAACATGGTATGGTGATATGTGTCGTGGCCTACCTCCTCAAGATCGTTATGCTTTCCACTCACACGCAGACACTTCTGAGCATCTGCCACACGGGGATGAGGGGCATTGGCATTGCCCAGAAAAATATCTTTAAACTGGTTCATACCAGCATTAGTGAACATAAGAGTGGGGTCGTTCTTCACCACCATCGGAGCGCTCGGCACAATATGGTGTCCTTTGCTCTCAAAATATTGTAGAAACTTGCTACGGATCTCGTTGCTTGTCATATTATTGGTTGTTTTTATCTATGTTATAAGAATAATCGGAATAAATTCAGAAATCAATCATATTAAAATTCGTCTCTCTCTACCAATAAGATAGCATTTTGGGGGACAATGAAATACTTCTCGCCATTGTATTTTATCTCAATCGCATTCTTTTGCAGGAATAGGGCCAAATCACCTTGCTGCACCTGCAGGGGCATATAGCGAGCGTCGCCCGATTTAGGATTCCATGATTCCCCGTCATCCATGTTGGGCAATGGGTAACCCGGGCCACACTTCAAAATATAGCCCGACTGCACAGTTTCTTTATCCTGATAGCCTGCGGGCAGATATAGCCCGCTCTTCGTGCGGTCGGCACCATCGTTGGGCTTAATCAATACTCTGTCACCCACAACGATAATCTTATCTAAATCCTTTGTCATAATAGTTAATCGAAAATGCAAAAATACGAAAAAAAAGTGAGAAGTCAGACACCGAGGTCAAAAAGTGATTTTTTTTTCGTATTTTTGCAATTTGTCATTAATGACAGTTTCATGCCACTATGAACTGAAAACAACGATATTATGCACAAACGACATATCCATATATACTTGTTCCTCCTCATGCTGGCGCTCGTAGCACCCTCCCGAGCCCAAGAGGTACAACCCACATGGGAGTCGCTCAACCAACGCGGTTACCCTCAATGGTTCCAAGATGCCAAACTAGGCATATTCATCCACTGGGGGCTCTACTCGGTTCCAGCCTATTCCCATCCCCAAGGTTACAGCGAATGGTTCTACCGCGGTCTGATGCAGGGCGACAGCATCCGTGTCAAAGAGATGAAGGACTTCAACCGTCGCTGGGGCTACATGCTGGGTGACCAATGGAGTGGCCGCCTCAGCAACGATGATGCCGTCAAGCAGAATCCCAAGGTCACCGACCTTTACACCCTTTATGCCCAGACTTGGTTTGCCGAACATTGGAATCCTCGCCAGTGGGCAGACCTATTCGTACAGTCCGGAGCCAAATACGTTGTCCTAGTCACCAAGCACCACGACGGCTATTGTTTGTGGCGCAGTCGATATCAGCCCAACTGGAATAGCGTGGTAACCGGTCCTCACATGGATATCGTTGACAGTCTCACTCGCGCCATTCGTGCCACTGACCTCAAGATGGGTTTCTATTACTCCCTCACAGAGTGGACCAACCCTCTTCACATCTGGATGCATGACCCCGACGACGCCATAGGCGAATATGTCGACCACTACATGATTCCCCAATTCAAGGAGCTAGTATCCAAGTATAAGCCTAGCCTTATCTTCACCGATGGCGAATGGCAGAATACTGCCGAGCAGTTTCATGCTCCCGAACTCATCGCCTGGTACTACAACACCGTTGGACCCGAAGCCATCGTCAACGACCGTTGGGGCAGCGGCACCGAACATGGCTTTAAGACCCCAGAATACAACGGGGCAATCAACGACACCGTCCGCCCCTGGGCCGAGTGCCGTGGCATAGGCCGCAGTTTTGCCCTCAACCGCAACGAGCCCCTCAGCAACTACCTCACCTCCGACTCTCTCATCCGTCACTTTGTCAAGCTCGTCGCCGCTGGTGGCGGCATGACCCTCAACGTCGGTCCCGATGCTGACGGCACCATCCCTATGTTGCAACAGGAACGCCTCATAGACCTTGGCAACTGGCTAAAGGTGAACGGTGAAGCCATATACGCCTCCCGTCCTTACCGCAAGATGTGCGAACTCGACAGCACTATCTACTACACCCGCAACAACGGCAACCTCTACGCCATTGCCACCCACCTTGACGGCAACACCCTAGTGCTGAAAAACATGCCTCGTCCCAGCCTGCTATCGCAAGTAAAACTGCTCGGCTGCGACAAACACATCACGCACTACTATTTCGCTGGAAGCTTATACATTCGCCTCAACAATCTCACATTTGAGGACATCAACAAGACCAAAGGAGCTTGGGTATTCCGCATCACCAAATACGGAGATAAATAGGCTGTAAGATTTTGACCCTTTGTGTGTCAACAGACACTATAGAATCACATATCAATAAAGGTCCCACCACTGTAGGACCTTTATTTGGTAACCAGTAAGAAATTAGGTAATCAGAATACTTTTCCTAATGACCGGTTTGGGTTAAATAATATGCAGAGCCTTAAAAGCCTGCTCTATCCCCTCCTCATCGACCGAAGTTGTGACGTAGTCGGCATGTGACTTGACCTTATCGTCAGCGTTGCCCATCGCCACGCCGATGCCACAGTATTCCAGCATTTCTATATCGTTCCCTCCGTCGCCAAAGGCAATACACTCTTCACGGCCTATACCAAAATGTTTTAGGACACTCTCTATACCCACCGCCTTACTATTGTCCATGTGTACCAAATCGCTAAACTGGGGATGCCAACGAGGCAGACGACAATGAGGAAGCAAATCAAGTACCTCCGCATCACGCTCAGCAGGCATCACAGTGATGATTTGATACACCTCACTTCCAAACATTTGGTCAATCGGTACCAATGGAGGCATCTCGAACTGCAACTGGTCGTGGATAGCGTTGGCAACAGGGTCTGTGAGACTACTGATAGCCATCTGATGTTCGGTAAAAAGCATAGTACACAGATTATTGTCCTGCGCATAATGTAGCCAGCGGTCTGTTTCATCCTGTGGAATGGGATTACTGAGCAGCACCTTGTCACCAACAAAGCAATAGCCACCGTTCATGGTGACATAGCCGTCGAAAGACACAGGCATATCGGGAATGAGCACTTTGGGTCGTCCCGAAGCTATGAATGTGTATACACCCTGTTCGTGCAAGGCACTGAAGGCACGCACAATGCCTGGCGACACTTGGTGTGTTTTAAAACTGAGCAGAGTGCCGTCAATATCGAAGAATGCAGCCTTTATCATTTGTCAATCTCCAACTTTGCAATCACACGCTCAAATAATGTAGTCATCTTCTCAGCTGCGAGGTTGGCCTGACGGACCACGTCGTCCCCATCGTTGAGACAGGTGTCGCTCAAATCGTTCGACTGGTTAGTAATAATGCTCATACCGAAGATTTCCAAGCCTGAGTGACGAGCCACAATAACTTCAGGTATGGTCGACATACCAGCAGCGTCGCCTCCGATGGCAGCGTAATAGCGATATTCGGCTCGGGTTTCATAAGTGGGACCCGTGCCTGCCACATAAACACCTTGCTGGAGGGTAACGCCCATTTGTGCTGCCTCGTCAATAGCCAATTGGCGAATGCGGGTACTATAGACAGTAGTCATGTCGGGAAAACGGGGGCCGAACTCGTCCATATTGGGACCTATCAATGGATTAGGTAGCAAGTTGATATGATCAGTAATAATCATCATATCGCCCACACGGTAAGTAGGATTGACGGCTCCAGCCGCATTGCTAACAAAGAGGACTTTTACGCCCAAGCGCGCCATGACGCGAACAGGGAAAGTGACTTGTTGCATGGTGTAGCCTTCATAGTAGTGAAAGCGTCCCTGCATGGCGAGAACGTCTTTCCCACCCAGGGTACCGACAATGAGGTTTCCCTTATGTCCGATGGCAGTAGAACGCACAAAGTTGGGTATGCCGGCATAAGGTATAGTGATAGGATTGTCTATATGGTCAGCCATGAGGCCAAGACCACTGCCAAGTATGATGGCGATTTGGGGTACAGGGCGTGAGCCAAGACATTGGCGGATATAGTCGGCTGTTTCGTCGATTTTATGTATCATGTTATAGGGAATTATTGTTTTTCATTTGGTTGATGCGCTTCATGATTTCGGCGGCCTGCTCATAATCTTCTTCAGCCTCGCACTCGCGCAACTGTTGCTCAAGTTCTTCTATGGTGGCCTCACGAAGTGCCGTCCCTCTTTGCTGAGGCAGGTTGTCAGTGAGGGCATTGGGGTCCATGGAGGTTTCTTCAAGCACGTTGAGATCTATCAAAATGTCGCAATGTTGCATAATGGCAAGTACTACTGCATCACTGGTGCGACTATCGATTCGCTTCTCGGAAAAACCGTCGCTAATGTATAGTGAGGAATAGAAGATGCCCTCATCAAAGCGGTCGATAGTCACTTTATTCAATGTGAGCAGGTATTCTTCAAGTATGTGATTGAGCAGGTTGTGCGTGAGCGGACGACGGGCTTCCTTCTGCTCAATAGCCATAATAATGGCCTGTGCCTCAGACTCGCCAATGAGGACAGGGACATGCTTGCCTTTCTCTGGTGCATTTAGCACCAGGATGTAGGAATCGCTCATTGACATGGTTTGCGCAATCTGCAATGGATAGACCTGTGTGTACATGTTTCAGGTGGGAACTATGAATTATGAAGTAAGGTAGTCTGCAAGTTTCTTGACGGCAATTCCACGATGGCTTATCATGTTCTTAACCTCAAGAGGCATTTCGGCGAAACTGACAGCAAAGCGGTCGGGCATGAAGACGGGGTCGTAGCCGAAGCCGTCTGTGCCATACCTTTCGGTAAGGATTACACCATCCACTCGCCCTTCAAAGTAGGTAGGGACACCGTTTTCGATAAGGCATATCACAGTGCGGAAACATGCGCGACGGTTAGTGTTTCCATCAAGCGCAGAGAGAAGTTTGTTGATGTTGTCGTCGAATGAGCAATGCTCGCCAGCATAACGGGCACTATAGACACCGGGCGCTCCACCGAGGGCTTCGACTTCAAGGCCGGTGTCATCGGCAAAACAATCGGTATGGGTACGATCCCAAACCCATTGTGCTTTTTGAAGTGCATTGCCTTTAAGGGTGTCGGCTGTTTCGGGAATATCACCCTCAAGACCCATATCGGAAAGGCTTTTTATCGTCACCTTCCCTTCCAATAAAGCACTAACTTCGTGCAATTTGTGTTTATTATTAGTAGCAAAAACCAAGGTTCTCATAGTATGCAAAAGTACACAAAAAAATGCAATAAAATGATTTTTATTTTATATTATACACAATAAGACCTAACAAAGAGCGTTATGTGTTATTATTTTCGTGAAAAGAAGAAACCATGAAGAAAATAACCTTTATCCTGTTGTCGCTGCTGCTAATGCAGGGCGCAATGGCCGCAGAGAAGAACCTGTCGGCACTGTTTGGCTACTCCGTATTTTACCTGCCCGAGAGCGGAAAGCCCTATGTGGAGACCTACTTGAATTTCAATGCCTGGACACTCAACCTAGTACAGGACGAAAGCGGACAGTATCGTGCTACCGTCGAAGTCTCGATCATAGTGAGGAAGGACGACACAATAGCCTACGTGAAGAAATACGACCTGCACAGTCCCTACACCAATAAGGCCGAAGACGACAATTTCACCTTCTTCGACTTACAGCGTTTTGCATTGGGCAATGGCATCTACGACATGCAACTGACCATGCGCGACAAGGCATCGAATCAGCCACCATTCGTCTTCAACGACAAGTTGATCATATATTTTCCCGAAGGGGAACCATCCATGTCAAACATACAGCTTATGGCATCGGCCACACCTACCGAAGAGACCAATATGCTTTCGCGCAATGGGTATGATATGGTGCCCTATATCAACGACTTTGTACCAGCTTCTATCAAGGAGTTGCACCCCTACATCGAAATATACAACCTAGACATGGAGGTGAAGAACGACCCCTATGTCGTCTACTACTCCATTGAAAAAAAGGAAACAGGTCAGCGCATAGCCACCTACGATACTTTCATCCGACGTAATAAGGGCAAAAAGAACGACGCCGTATATGGCACTGTCGACATTTCTTTGCTACCTTCGGGCAACTACAATCTGGTGGCGAGAGTCCGTAACTTGAAGGGGGAAACTCTGATGCACAAGGAACTTACTTTTTATCGGTCCAACCCCAACGTCAGCGACGATGCCATGTCCGAGGAGCATGTGGCCACCTCTTTTGCCGGCCTTATCACCGACCAAGAGAAGTTGAACTACTACATCGACGCCCTCTACCCCATCTCCTCACCCGACGAAGTGAGCATAGCCCGTAATATTATCAAGGGCGACAACCTGGCCGAAAAACAGTCTTTCTTCTACCATTTCTGGCTACGTCGTGACCTGCTCGACCCTCAGGGCAAGTGGAATGAGTATTTGACCCGCCTCAATTATGTGGATGCGCATTTCAGCTATCCCAAAACCCGAGGCTATATGACCGACCGCGGACGTGTGTATCTGCAATACGGCCCCCCTGACCATATTCGCGACGAGAAGAACTTTGTCGGTGCACTGCACATCAACACCGTCAACGACACTTACGTGGAAGAGGGAGCCAGCCGTTCCAACGCCATCTCCCAGACCCAGATTGCCAACCAAGGGCACATCCACTATCTGCCCTATCAGATTTGGCGCTACAACCGATTGGAAAACGACTACCCCAACCGTGTATTCTTGTTCTGGGACGAGTTCCGCAGTGGCTATTACCGTCTGCTCAACTCCAGCGCCCGCGGCGAGCTAATCACCCCCAACTGGGAGCGTGTGCTCAGCCAGAACCAACTGGAAGAAGACACCATGGGTGAAGTGGGACAGCAATTTGAAAGAGGTTTCTAGTTTCGGCAAACGGTCTTGAACATTCTGTCTGAAATACTATATTTCATCATCTACCATTTGGTACGCTACCGCCGAAAGGTGACTCGTACCAATTTGGCTAATGCCTACCCTCAACGCACTGTGGAGGAGCGTCGCAAGATTGAGCATGCCTACTATCACCACATCTGCGACCTACTACTAGAGGGCATCTACAACCTCTACGCCTCGCCTCAGTCCATTATGAAGCGATACCATTTTGTCAACCGACAGGTTCTCAACCAATACTACGAGAAGGGGCAGAGCATTATCCTCATGTCTGCCCACTACAACAACTGGGAATACATGATAACCTCTCTCAACTACCAACCCGTGGGCGTTGGCAAACCCCTGGACGACAAGTTGGTGGCGAACTACATCACCCGTCGACGCAGCCGTTTCGGGACAGAGATAGTGGATCACTCCAACGTGCGACAGACCATGCAGTATTACCATGATCATCAGGTTCCTGTTGCCTATATGATGCTCTCCGACCAGTCACCAAGCGACGAGCACAAGAGCTTCTGGACCCTGTTTATGAACCAGGAGACACCCTTCCTCTATGGTGCCGAACACTTTGCTCGGCAGTACGACATGCCAGTCATATATTACCAAGTGACCAAGGTGCGCCGCGGTCATTACCAAGTGCTTTTCACCCCCATCTGCGACAAGCCCAATGCTGTGCCACAATACACTATCGTCTCGCGATATATTGAGCACCTTGCCCATACTATCAACGAGGCTCCTCAGTATTGGCTCTGGTCTCACAAGCGTTGGAAACGCCACCGTCCCGCCGATGTACCCCTTCACAAACTAACCCTTAATGCCAGTTAACCCGACCCAACCCAACATGAAAATAGCCGTCGTCATACTCAATTGGAATGGGAAGCACATGCTTGAACGCTTCCTGCCCTCCGTCACAGCACACACAACGGGCAATGCCGAGGTGATCATTGCCGACAATGGCTCTACCGACGATTCTATAGCTTTCCTCAAAGAGCACTACCCTACCCTGCGCATCATCGCGATGGACAAGAACTACGGCTTTGCCGAAGGGTATAATCGTGCCTTGGAACAGATAGAGGCCGACTACTACGTGCTGCTGAACGACGACGTGGAGGTGACCCCCAACTGGATTGACCCCGTCATCGCCCAGATGGAGAAGAATCCCACCACTGCCATCTGCCAGCCCAAGCTGTTGATGTACGACCAGCGCGACACCTTTGAATACGCTGGCGGTGCAGGAGGCTTTATCGACAAATACGGCTACCCTTTCTGCCGTGGCCGCATATTCACCACACTCGAAAAAGACCATCACCAGTACGACGACCCCTGCGAGATATTCTGGGCATCGGGGGCTGCCATGTTTGTACGCGCCAACGTGTGGAAACAACTGGGAGGACTCGACGGTGAGTTCTTTGCCCACATGGAGGAGATAGACTTCTGCTGGCGAGCCAAGAACGCAGGCTATCGCGTGGAATGCTGTCCACAGTCTGTCATCTATCATGTGGGCGGAGGCACCCTGCCTAAGTCCAACCCTCATAAGACCTACCTCAACTTCCGCAACAACATGGCCCTGCTCTACAAGAACCTCCCCAGCAACCGCCTTGCCTGGGTGATGATGTGCCGTGCCGTGCTCGACTACGTGGCAGCATGCAAGTTCCTACTCGAGGGAAACCCCAAGGACTATAAGGCCGTGTTTCAAGCCCACCGCGATTTCCGCAAGTGGCGTCCCAGCCTAAAAGTCCGCCGCAGTCCCAACGCCCACCCCGTCAGCTGCACCCTCAACGGCCTGCTCCTTATCAATTATTATCTACAGAAGAAACAACATTTTTCACAATACAATAATCTATCTAAATGAGAAAAGTCCGCGTCCGTTTCGCCCCCAGCCCCACCGGCCCGCTACATATCGGCGGCGTCCGTACAGCATTGTACAACTACCTGTTCGCCCGTCAGAATGGAGGCGACATGATTCTCCGTATCGAAGACACCGACCAAACCCGCTTCGTCCCTGGTGCCGAAGCCTACATCATCGAAGCCCTCGACTGGCTCGGTATCAAGTTTGACGAAGGCGTTCACATCGGTGGCAACTATGGCCCCTACCGCCAGAGCGACCGCAAGCCCATGTACCGCCAATATGCCGACCAACTCATCCACGACGGCTGGGCATACTACGCCTTCGACAAACCCGAAGCCCTCGATGCCAAACGTAAGGAGTATGAGGCTCAGAAAAAGACATTCCAGTACGATTGCAACACCCGCAACACGATGGAGAACAGCCTTTCGCTTCCTGCCGACGAAGTTCAACGCCGCCTAGACGCTGGAGAGCCCTACGTCGTCCGCTTCAAATTCCCTGACAACATAGATATTACGGTTCACGACCTCATCCGTGGCGACGTGACCATGAACAGCCGCCTGCTCGACGACAAGGTGCTCTTCAAGTCCGACGGAATGCCCACCTATCACCTCGCCAACATCGTCGACGACCATACCATGGAAGTCTCCCACGTCATCCGTGGCGAGGAATGGCTGCCCTCGGCCCCTCTCCATGTAATGCTTTACAAGGCATTCGGCTGGGAGGACACCATGCCACAGTTTGCCCACCTGCCACTGCTCCTCAAACCCGATGGCAATGGCAAACTCAGCAAGCGTGATGGCGACCGTCTTGGCTTCCCTGTTTTCCCCCTCGACTGGCACAATCCCGAAACTGGAGAAATCTCCAGCGGTTATCGCGAGCGTGGCTATCTACCCGAGGCAGTGGTCAACATGCTTGCTCTCCTTGGCTGGAATCCTGGCAACGACCAAGAACTGATGTCTATGGACGAGCTTATCCGCCTCTTCAGCATTGAGCACATCAGCAAGAGCGGAGCCAAATTCAATGTCGAGAAGGCCAAATGGTTCAACCACGAATATCTGCAGAAGTGTCCCGACGAGCAGCTCGCCCAGATGTTCCTCCCTCAACTCAAAGAGCACGGCATTACCATAGCTGACGATATCAACTTTCAACTTTCAACCTTCAACTTTCAATACATCGTCAAAGTCTGCGGCATGATGAAGGAACGCATTTCCTTCCCCAGCGAGCTGTGGGACCAAACCCATTACTTCTTTATCGCACCAACCGAATACGACCCCAAAGCCGTTGCCAAACGTTGGAAACCCGGCATGACCACCCACATGACCAAGGTCATAGAAATCCTCAACACCGTCCCCTTTGAGTACGATGCCATCCACCAAGCCCTACTCGAAGACTACATCAAAGGCCACGAACTCAACATGGGACAAATAATGAACTCCCTACGCCTTGCCGTCGTCGGCACCACCGTCGGCCCCGACATGCTCACCCTCGTCATGACTATCGGTAAAGAGGAGACTATCGCCCGCGTCCAGCGCGCCATCGACACCCTAGGAGAAATAGAAAATCAATAAGAATAATCACCCGTCCGACTAATCCGACCCGTCCGACCCTATCCGACCTGTCCGACTAGTCCGACTAGTCCGACAAAAAAAACAACAACCAACATGGAAATCCACCAAGACCTCAACAAACCCGTCGACGACAACAGCGTCGACACCATCGTAATGAAAGAAGCACAAGAGCAACGCCCTGCCAACCCCGAACCTCTACCCCAACCCGAGAGTCCCACAGCCCAGCCCCCGTGCGGCAATACCGAGCAAAAATGCCATAAAGGCCACTGCCACACCTGTCTCGCCATCCTCAACATCTTGCTCCTCATCGGGCTCATAGTCCTCTACATCCTCCATTTTACCGGCACTGGCACTCCCAGCAAGGTCAACCCCAACGCCTCTATGCCTGTCATCCCTGAAGATGGACAGCTCAAAGTAGCATGCGTCGATAGCGACACCCTCCTTGCCAAATACCAGTATGCCATCGACCTGCAAGAAGAACTCAACAAATACAAAGAGGCCCAAGAAAAGAGCTATCAGCAGCAGATGACCCAGTTCCAGAAGGACTATCAGAACTTCCTTCAGACAGGTGAGACCATGACCCTCAGCCAGCAGCAGGCCAAAGAAGCCGAACTCAAACAGCGTGCCGAGAAACTCAGCACCCTCGAGGCCGAGCTCACCAACAAGGTACTCCAGAAACAGATGGACTCCAACATCGAACTCCTCAACCGCATCTTCGCCTTTGTCCGCGAATACAATGCCGACAACCAGCAGTTCGACATCATCCTCCGCAAAACCTTCAACGACTCCCCCACCCTCTACATGAACCCCGCCATGGACATCACCGACGAAATCATCGAAGGCCTCAACAACGAATACAAGTCCGTCAAAGGCAAGAAAGTAGGAAAGTAAAACACACTGGCTTTCATTTCCTTATCAATGATTCATACCGATTTGGAGTTGCATTCCAAATCGGTATGAATCATTAATAAACAACTAATTAATAACAATATATCTCGATTACATATTCAGCCATTTCCATACGGGTACCACCCTTAACTTCCTCCCATCTACATACATCAAGTCCTCTTGGTCAAGAGTCACAACAACGCCTTGCTCAACATGAAGGTTGTTCATTGCCTCAAGCAGTCCTGCTACCTCACGTTTCTCATTCTCATGGTTAAGTCTTTCAC
>CAMYZD010000064.1 GCA_947303735.1 uncultured Bacteroidales bacterium
TGACGGTGAAGAACTCAGCAAAGAGGAGGCCGAGAAGATAAAGCCGATGGAGAAGGTCAAGATGGTCTTCATCCGTCAGAAAGACGACCCCGAAGAGCTGTATAACCTGCTCGGCACCGACGAAGATAGGAAGAAGCTGGACTTGCAGTTCAAAGAAGAGAAGTCGAACTTCAAGATTGCCATCGTGGTGGAC
This sequence comes from uncultured Bacteroidales bacterium, assembly GCA_947303735.1. Lineage (GTDB taxonomy): Bacteria > Bacteroidota > Bacteroidia > Bacteroidales > P3 > Colimorpha. The sequence goes on from CAMYZD010000064.1 coordinate 194, forward strand.
ATGTGGATTACGGGCTTCGATGTGCCCTGTCTGGACACGATGTACTGCTACAAGCCGTTGCAGATGCACACCCTCATCCAGACCATCAGCCGTGTGAACCGCAACTATCCCGGCAAGGACAAAGGCCTGATTGTCGATTACCTCGGCATCAAGAAGAAGTTCAACCAGGCGATGAAGAGATACGCCAACGGTGGACAGAACGAGACGCCGGTGGAGACTATCGACAATGCTGTCAAGCTGTTCAAGGACGAGCTGGATGTGTTGCGCCGGATGTTCCACGACATCGACTACACCAAGTTCTTCACAGGCACCCCGCTGGAGCAGTTAGACGCTTTGCAACAGGCCGCCGAGCGCATACAACAGACCGACGAGCTGGAGAAACGCTTCATGAAGCACACCACCATCATGAAGTCGGCCTACAACATGTGCAACAACGATGAGCGCATAGAAAAGTCCGAAGTCGATGACGTGCATTTCTTCACTGGCGTGCGGTCGGTCATCTACAAGACCAACACAGGTGATTCGCCCGATGCCTCGCAGATGAACCGCCACGTGCTGAAACTGGTCAACGAGGCGCTTATTTCCGAAGAGGTTGTCGCCATCAACACCATGCAGCTCAACGACACCAAACAGATTGACCTGCTGGCCTCCCAATATATGGAACGCCTCAAACGGCTGCCCTATCAAAACACCAAGGTGAAACTGATGGAGCAGTTGCTCAAGCGGGTCATCGACAGCGTGCGGAAGGTAAACAAAGTGAAGGCCGTCAGCTTCACAGAACGGCTGAACAGTATCATCGACAAGTACAACGACCGCACAGACGATATTGTGCTGGCTGACGAAATAGTGACTGAAGTCGCCAAGCAACTGGCCGATTTGTTCGAGGAAATAAAGAAAGACAACGTATTGCCCGACGGCATCCCCAATATCGAGGTCAAGGCTTTCTACGACATCTTGAAATCAGTGGCCGAGCAATATGGATTTCTTGATGAATACACGGAGGAACAATACATTGCCCTTGCAAAGGATGTGAAAGAAGTCGTCGATGACAAGACACAATATATCGACTGGGACAAGAAGTCCGACATCAAAGCTCAGCTCAAAGTGCAGATAATACTCACCCTCGCCAAGCACAAATACCCACCCGCCACACGCGATGAAGTGTTCAAGGCCATCTTTGAGCAAGCCGAGAATTTTAAGAAAAACAAACTTGATGACAGTGCCAAAGATACTTGGGGGAATGGTATTGCAGAGCATAACACTATCCCCTATCACCAAGACAATGAAATCGACTGGCTGATGGCTGCCGAAACAGAATAGTCATGGATGATAACAACTACGCACAGGGTGTTCCCCTGCGCTTAGCAATGTTCTATCAGAAGACTTATACCTTACAATCTTGACTCTACCACCTGCCAGTCCACTATCTGCCAGAGGGCGGAGAGGTAGTCGGGGCGGCGGTTCTGATAGTCGATGTAGTAGGCGTGCTCCCAGACATCGAAGGTGAGCAGGGGAGTCAAGCCACTGCGGAGGGGGTTGCCGGCATTTGCCTCTTGGGTGATAACCAGTCGACCCTCGCCATTCAGCGACAACCAAACCCAGCCCGAGCCGAAAAGGGTGGCACCCTTTTGCTCAAACTCTTTCTTGAAAGCCTCAAATGAACCGAAGTCGCGGACTATCATCTCCAACATTTTGCCTGTAGGCTCATGGTGTTCGGTGCCAAATTGCTCGAAATACATCACGTGGTTCAGCACCTGCCCTGCGTTGTTGAACAAGCCGCCTTCCGACTGCTTGACAATCTCGCTGATAGGCTTGCCCTCCAGTCCGCTGCCTGGCAGCAGGCGGTTGAGGTTATCCACGTATGCCTTCAGATGTTTACCGTGATGGAAACTCAGCGTGCCGACACTAATCACCTGCAGTGCGTCAGCAGCATAAGGCAGCTGCATCATTTCAAAAACCCCATTGACGGGTAGAATATCTCTCATAACAACAAGTATTATAAATATAATGTGAATAACGCAAATTGTCATTAAATATTGCGTCACTCCGACAATCCCTTGCCTTGCTGCCACCATCCCTATACCTCACCATCGCTCCATGCCCATTTCACCATCGCTTCAGCATCGCTACATCATCGCTTCCCGAAGCGAAAAACGCACCCTTAAGGGTAGATTACGGTATGAAACAGGGCTATACCCATGGCGAATTCAAGGTGGCAGTGCCGTAGGGATGCCCTGCGAAGAGGGAGATGACATTTAGGATGGAAAACACTGATTGATAGGATCTGAAACTAAATTGTTGGAGCTTTACTCCGACGTGATGAGAGTTTCGATGTGAGGTGTGGGGCAAGAGGAAGGGGATTATTAGATGTGATGATGTGTTATTAGAACTTTTCGATTTGTCGTTCCGACACTTACGTACATTTCATAGGGTGGTGTTGATAACTCTTTTCCCATTGTTAGAAAAGTATTGTGTAATTTAGCAATCTCAAAAATAATGCCCCTTTTCGGGTAATCATTTGTAATTGTCAAACTTAAACGAAAAAGCAGTTATGCAGTCTGATATGTTTTTGAACTTTGGTGATGATAGTCAACAACTTAAACCGAAGAGCTACACCCAGTACCAACCCGACGACATTATGAAATCGTCGGTGGAATACTTTGGCGGCGACGAGTTGGCAGCAAATGTGTGGATGAACAAATATGCGTTGCGGGACGATGACAAGATTTACGAGTTGAACCCAGACATGATGCACCACCGTTTGGCATCGGAGTTTGCCCGTATCGAGCAGAACTACCCCAACCCGATGTCGGAGGAGACGATATACGGACTGCTGAAGGACTTCAAGTATGTCATCCCTCAGGGTAGCCCCATGTCGGGCATCGGCAACGACTTCCAGGTGGTGTCGCTGTCGAACTGCTTTGTGATTGGCAACAGCGGCAGCAGCGACTCTTATGGCGGCATTATGAAGATTGACCAGGAGCAGGTGCAGCTGATGAAGAGGCGCGGCGGCGTGGGACACGACCTGACCCACATCCGTCCCTCGGGCAGCCCGGTGAAGAACAGCGCGCTGACCTCGACGGGCATCGTCCCCTTCATGGAGCGCTACAGCAACACCACCCGCGAGGTGGCACAGGGCGGTCGCCGTGGAGCCTTGATGTTGAGCATCAGCATCAAACACCCCAACGCTGAGCAGTTTATCGACGCCAAGCTAGAGCAGGGCAAGATTACGGGCGCCAACGTGTCGGTGAAGATTACTGACGAGTTTATGGAATGCGTGCGCGACGGCAAGCCTTTCGTGCAGCAGTACCCCGTAGACTCCCCCAACCCAATAGTACGTAAAGAGATTGATGCCCGCGCCTTGTGGAACAAGATTATCCACAACGCTTGGGCCTCGGCCGAGCCGGGTGTGCTGTTCTGGGACACCATCTTGCGTGAAAGCGTGCCCGACTGTTATGCCGACTTCGGCTACCGCACGGTGAGCACCAACCCTTGCGGCGAGATACCGCTGTGTCCCTACGACAGCTGCCGTTTGATTGCTGTGAACCTTTACAGCTATGTGAAGAATCCCTTTACGCCTCAGGCCGAGTTCGACTTCGATATGTTCCGCGACCACATCATCAAGGCACAGCGACTGATGGACGACCTCATCGACCTAGAGCTGGAGAAGGTGAACAAAATATTGGCCAAGATAGAAAGCGACCCCGAGAGCGACGACATCAAGAGCGTGGAGCGCAACCTGTGGCTGAACATCAAGATGAAATGCCTCGAAGGGCGCCGCACCGGACTGGGCATCACCGCCGAGGGCGACATGCTGGCAGCCATGGGACTGCGCTATGGCAGCGATGAGGCAACCGATTTCTCAGTCACCGTGCACCGCACGCTGGCCTGCTCTGCCTACCGCTCAAGCGTCATCATGGCCAAAGAGCGCGGCGGGTTCCCCCTCTACGATGCCAATCGCGAGAAACTGAATCCCTTCATTCAACGTTTGGCCCAAGCCGACCCGCAACTGTATACCGACATGTTGCAGTATGGCCGACGCAATATCGCCCTGTTGACCATCGCCCCCACCGGCACGGTGAGCATCTGCACCCAGACCACCTCGGGTATCGAACCCGTGTTCTTGGTCAGCTACAAGCGCCGCAAAAAAATCAACCCCAACGACAAAGACACCTCGAAACACAAGGTCGTAAAAGACGAGAACGGCGACTACTTTGAGGAATACAACGTGCTGCATCCCAAATTTATCGACTGGTTGAAATTGAAAGGCTACAGCATGGAACAGATCGAAAGCCTCGATGACAAGGAGCTAGACCGTCTGATTTCCGAGTCGCCCTATTACAAGGCTACTTCGGCCGATATCGACTGGGTGAACAAGGTGAAGATGCAGGGTGCCATACAGAAATGGGTAGACCACTCAATAAGCGTTACCGTCAACATCCCGAAAGAGACCACTGAGGAAATAGTAAGCACAATCTATCAGACAGCTTGGGAAAGCGGATGTAAGGGTTGCACCATCTATCGCGACGGCTCGCGCCATGGGGTGCTTGTGTCCAAGAGCGAGTCGTCGAAGTGCAACGAGTTTATTGAAAACAAAGCTCCCAAACGTCCCAAGAAGCTGGAGGCCGAGGTCGTCCGCTTCAAAAACGAGAAAGAAGACTGGATTGCCGTGGTGGGCATGTACGAACACCGCCCCTACGAGATCTTCACCGGACGCGCCGAGAACTTCGTGCTGCCCAAATGGGTAGAGAAAGGCTGGGTAATCCGTGTCAAGGAGAAAGGCGACGAACACGCCCGTTACGACTTCCAGTTCCTCGATCAGGATGGCTATCATGTGACCATGGAAGGATTGAGCCGCATGTTCAAAAAAGAATATTGGAACTATGCCAAGCTCATCAGCGGCATCCTGCGCCATGGTATGCCCATCCCCAACGTGGTAGACCTCATCGGGAAACTCAACTTCGACGTGGACAGCATCACGACCTGGTCGAATGGTGTGGCCCGTGCCCTGAAACGCTACATCAAGGACGGCACCGAGACTGGCGAGACCTGCCCCGACTGCGGAGGCAAAATTATCTATACTGGCGGCTGCAAGAGCTGCCCCAACTGTGGCTGGTCGAAATGCTCGTAAACTGAACTTTGCCACTAGAGATACTAGTAAGGATAGTAATACTAGTATTTCTAGTACTTCTAGTACTACTAGATAAAAAAAGGGAGCGGTCGTTGACGATCGCTCCCTTTTGGTTTTAACAGAGGTGTTATCTCACTATCAGTTTACGGACCATGTTGACATCGTTTGCCACAATGTGGACATAGTAGGCTCCCTGAGTAAGATTCTCGACGGACAACTGTTTATGGCAGTCATTGCCTCCATTGCACCATAGTTCGTCGGTATAGACTACACGGCCATTCATATCCAGAACCGAAACAAGCAGTTTGCCCTGCACCCCCTCAACGCTGATGGTGGTTGCACCACTGGTGGGGTTAGGATAAATACTGCAGGTAAAGGAACCGTCGACCGGTGTGATTCCAGTATGCGTAAGAGTGGTGAACCCTGTTCCAGTCCAATCGCTATAGATATCGTCGGTACAGGCAGCACGGACATAGACATCGTAGTCTCTATCCGGTTCGAGACCAGTGATGGTGTAACTGGTGGTAGCAACTGTTATCTCGGCACCAGTTCCTTGGTCAAATCCCTGATAGCCATAACTGATAATCCAAGAAGTCTCTTCGCTGGCAGGCGACCATGAAACCACGGCCGAATTGCTGGTAACGCCAGCGACCTGTATGTTGGTAACAGGCTGGCAGACGGGAGTAGAGAAGGCGATAGTCTCAGACCAATCGCTATAAGTGGTGGCAGAACACATGGCCTGCACACGAACATTATAGTTAACACCAGGTAAGAGACCCGTGATGGTAACATGGCTGCTGTAGACGGTGTCGGAACTGCTGAAGACAGTGTTGAAGACATTCACCACGTATGCGACAGCATGGGCTGTGACATCGGCCTGCCACGAAAGAGTGACAGACTGGAAGTCGGTCTCGGCAATGGTTAATTGCTCGGGGACATAGCAGGTGAGTGTATCGGTGATACAGTTTCTGGTAGTCCAGAATGAGACTGAAGTGTCGCTACAGAGGCTACGCACACGGTAGTTGTAAGGTGTATTGGGTTCGAGGTTGGTGAAGGTATAGCTATGAGCATTCACCAGTGTCGGGGACGGCCATACGTTGGAGCTGGCAGGTTTGACAGACACTTCGTAGCTACTGGCGGGACCAACCCAAGTGGCAGCAATGGAGGTGGGGCCTACACTGACATTGGCAAAGGTAGGACGCGTGCAGGACTCGGTACCATAGACCACAATGCTGTCGAGCAACACACCCTGACCGAAGCCCGAATGTGCCATAAAGGCCACCTGATAAGAGGCAGAGGCGTTGGGAAGCATGACCGTGTCGACCTGCCATGTGGTGATGCTGTTGTTCCACGAAGCCACATAGTGCCAAGCGGAGTCGGGATGAGTGCGATAGAGGACGGCGAGGGTATCTTGGTCGCTGCCCCAGGCGGGCTGGGCATGGTAGAAGGTCATCATCACCTCGTCCTCAGTAGGTATGTTGAGGATGGGGGTAATGAGATAGGTGGTGTATCCGTCGTAACTGTTACAGGTGAAACGGGCATTGTACTGACCAGTGGCAGCACCCGAAAGTCCGCCGTAGGCATTACCACCACGGCCGGTGGTCCAATCAACAGTGCCACGAGAGTGGTATTGATTCCAGCAGGCAATGCCGTTCTCAAAGTCCTCAACCCAGGGGAAGTCGTTGATGACGCTGTCGCAGCCAGTGAGGCAAGTGGTGTGAGCCACAAAACCAGTATCAGTGGCGGAGCAGATAGGACGGACATAGATGTCGTAAGAGGTGACGGTGGCCAGACCTGAGAGAGTGATGGAGTTGGTGGATGCACTGGCTAGAGTGCCCATACCCGGAGTGAATCCGCTGACACCATATTCTACAACCCAACTAGAAGCGGCACCTGCATCCCAACTAACCGCTATGGTGCTGGAGGAAACAGAGGTGGCAACTAAGTTCTCTGGAGCAGGACAGGTGAGCAGGGTGAACTGGAGATTGTCGATGGCGGCAGGAGGATTAGCACCCATAGCACCATCGTTAATCCAAACGAGGGTCAGGTAATAGTTGCCGGCAGCCACCTGCACCGAGTTTTCGTCGTGCTGCCAGGTGTTGCGCAGATTGCGCTTGCCACCATCGAGGGCAATCCAACCAGTGGGCAGGGTGTTGCTGTAGCGGTTGATGGAAGTGAACGAAGTGGAGAAATCGTAATTCTCAGGAACCAGAGCCAGACGCATGAGGTCGTAAGTGCCTTCACCCTGGCAACGCCAATCGTAACTGATGGCATAAGAGCTGTCGTAGGGTATCTGCAAATAGGTCATGGCAAAGGAGATGGACTGGTTGCTGTTGGTGTAAGAGTTGGAGACACCAGCGTCGTTGGAGACATACATGGCGTGAGTGCCACCGTGGTTGACAGCAGTGCCAGTGTACCACATGTTAGAACCTGACCGCTGATAGACGGAGAATACATTAGACGTATCCTCAAAGTCATTGTAATAGGGCAGATAGTGCGGATCAGCTCCCAATGTAGTAATAGAGGCTGAGATGGGATCGCTCATACCGTTGGCACAATTGGCATATACCCACACATAGTAGGTGGTAAGGCCTGTGAGACCTGTGAAGGTGTAGTGGGTGTTGGTAGTAGTGGCAGTATTGAGGGCAGCGGCAGGGTTATTGCTGGTGCCAATCTTGACAGTATAACTGCCTCGGGCGGCAGTGTCGGTCCAATGGAAGGCCACACGCGACATACCTACCGAGTCGAACACGATGTTGGTCACCGAGTCGCAGGGGTTGGGAACATAGATACTGAAGTCGTCCAAGAACACCGTATAGTTGCTACCCGTGGCGCGGAAGGCAATCTGGGTACCCGTGCCATTGTAGTGTATGCGGACATTATATGGATAATAGGTATAATAGCCCGAGAAGTCGAGGTCGACGGTGTCGAGAGTCACAAATACCGAGTCACCTTCCCACACGCCCACTTCAAGTGCGTCGGGTGCATTGTAGCTATAGCCTGCGGCATAGAAGCTGACCTCCAAGCCGTCGATGGTGTCGATAGCAGGGAGGGTGAAAATCTCGTCCTGCAAGGAGCTGCTCTCCATCTCGAAATAGACGTTGCCACTATGAGCGTTGTAACTGTAATTGTAGCATGAGGGGAAGATACCGCTGCCGCTGGTACCCGTCATCGGTGTACCCCAGCAGTTAGGCACTGCACTAGTATTGTAGCTCTCGAAATCCTCGGTCAGAGGCAGCGAGCTACGGCTCATCACCGCGCAGGCGGTGCGAGCAGAGGTCTGGCTATAGGCCGTGTTAGTGATGCAAAGGCTTCCCACTCTGAAATAGTACAACGAGTTGGCATAAAGACCCGTCACCGTGTAGGTCTGGGCAGTAGTGCTGACCAAGGCCACAGTCCATGCCGTGTCGCTAGCCAGACGGTATTCGACCGTCCACGAGGTCTCGTTCAAGCCAGGCACCCAGTTGATTGTTACGCTATTGGCTGTAACGGCACCCACGCTGACATTTGGCGGCACACAGTTGGCATCGCCACAGGGAGCGACAAAGATGATATTAGGACGAGTAGCCGTGCTGGAAAGACTTGAAGGTGTAGTAGTGGGGTCGTAGTTGGTTCCATCACCATAGGAATACAGCGTCTTGCCATTCATGCCGTCTGTGGCCTGCCAGTTGGTAGTGCTGGACCAACTGCCGGTGTTATCGTCGAAGGTGACAACAATATTATTAGTCGTAGAAGGACGCACCCAGGGGGTGATAAAGGTAAACTCGTTCCAACCGTCATGGAAGGTAATAGAGCCGTTGAACACTATCTTCGACGAATCCATCAAGATATAGTTGCTGGTGCTATTGATAGCCGTCACACTGGTAGTGTCGAGATAGATGGTAACATTGCGCGTAGTGTTAGGACCCGATATTTGGTACAGCTTGATACCATAGATGGTGTCCAAAAGGGGTGCCGTCTCACTGTTATCAAACAGGGTTTGACAAATGGTATAGTTGTAATATGAGTTAATTGGGTAAGAGCCAATACTGGCAGTACCTTCGCCAATCTGAATCTCGCCACCCACATAGCACATGGTGGTGAAGTAAGCACCTACCGCGTCGCTCATGTCGTTGATGCCGCAGTTGGCCATCACCGAGACATAATAGGTAGTAGTTTGGCTCAGGCCACCCACCAGCAACGAGCGCACTGTATCATCTACCGTATAGCTGGTGAAAGTGCCGGCAACAGTGTCGTAAACGTTCACCGTAAAACTCTGAGGCGTACTGCTGGTACCATAGTCCCAGCTGACAGTGGCCGACGAGCCAGCAATGTCGCTCACCACCACATCATAGGGGGCGTTGCAGGATGCCAAAGGCGAGCAACTGACATTCAGCAGATAGCCTGAGGCAGAATAGTAGTCGCTATAGCCCGAGGAGGCAAAGCGGATGGTAACGGGGCCCTCGAGCGAGGAGACGCGGAGTGTGTCGTTGCCATAGAACGAGCCCAGCAGACGCCCACTAGTGCCCACACCCTCGTATATCTTCAGCTCACCATACGTTGCCGAGGTGGATGAATAGGTGCTGTAGCTGCCCGAAATGGTAATGGTCTGGGTGTTGTCGGTGGGGTAGACAATCAGCGTGGAGGTCTGAGAATAGGAATAGTTGCCCGACAGACCCCCATCATCACTAATGGTACCACCGCACATATACACGGTGTCGGTCTGATTGGCATTCATCACATACAGGTTCGGACGAGCCGTAACGGGACCTTGCCAATAGCTGTTCTCAGCACCACAGAGGGCACGCACATAGAAGTCGTATGTAGTGTTGTTGTCAAGACCTGACACCGTCACTGAGTCGGCATAGGAGATAACCGTATTGGTTGTAACCGTGTCGGGATCCATGCCAGTGGGGCCATAAACCACCTCCCACATAGAGGCCAAAGTATCGGTCCATGCCAAACTCATCTGACCCGAAGCTGTGCCAGTGGTGTGCAATCCCTGCGGCACTGCACAGCTGCTCACCTCGCGGATGATAATATCGTCGATATACATCGTGCCATAGCCACCCGACAGTTTGCGGTATACTACATAACCTGTGTCGGTAGTGGTAAGTCCTGCAAACGAAATGGTGTACTCCTCCCAGTTAGTGTTAAGGGTAATTGTGTCGACCCACACGGCACTGGAAGCAACCTGATCGACATTGGTCACATAGCCCACCGCCAGATTGAATGTATAATAGGTGCTCGATCCTCTGGCCCACACCTTAGTCTCAACCGTATTGATGGGTTGCTCAATACGGGGCGAGGCAAAGGAAAGGTTGTCACTATAGGAATACATATAAACCCCGTAGCCGCTATGACCAGCCGAGGTGGAGAGGTAAGGATAGCTCCCACTCATCTCGGTGATACGCCAACAACTGGGGAAAGAGCCACCATAGGAGTCGAAATTCTCCACTAGGGGCAATACTGTGGTTCCACAATCGGTGCGGAAGCTGAAAGGCACCGCCTCGCTGGTATCGCTGCCCGTGCAGTTGTTGTAGAGGTAGCCGCTATACTGCGTGTTGGAATTGAGGCCTGTGAAAGTATAGCTGTTCGTATAGGCGTAGTGCCAACTGCTATCGTTGTTCAGATAAAGCATATAGCCTGCCGACACGGTGGCAGCAGACCATGTGAGCGTAGCGCTATTTGAGTCGACCGTAGCCGTAGGCGTGCCAGGCATATAAGAGCAACTGGGTGCCGTGGTGATGGTCATATCGTCGAGGAAGAGGGTCATCTGACCGGTGCCACTCTTATAGGCACGGAAAGCAATACGATGGCCATCGCCTGAGTAATCTACCAAATACACACGGTAATGGTAGTATGACGACGAGCTGAATGAGCCTGCGTTGGTCAAGGTCACCGTGTCCACAGGCACAAAGACGCTGTCCTCCATCACACCCACTTCAAACAACGTGGGCGCATACGATGCGACGGTCGAAGCATAGAAGTCAACCATCAAGCTGCTTGGGTCGGCAAACTCACAAGTGGCAGCTGTCAGCGTGCGTACGCTCGAGCCCGACGAGAATTCAAACTCATAATACACGCTACCATTGCGGGCATTGCCCGACCAGTTGTAGGCACAAGGGAAGGTGGCAAGGCTCGTAGTGGTACCTTCCACTGCTATCCAACCCGCAGGCTGGTCGCCTGTGCTCAATCCTTCAAACCCCGTGAAATAAGGCACCGACTGATAGCTCTGGGCTCCCGCTGCCAATGGCAGCACAACAGCCAGAAGCAAAAGTATTTTTGATATTATATTCTTCATGATCATTTACTTTTACTGTTATTACTGCACATTGAATTTCTTGGTTGTGTCAATCTTGTCATTGTAGAGACGCACCACATAGCTGCCCTTGGCGAGGCCTTCTACATCCAGCACCATCTCGCAATCGGCAGGACAGTCTTTAGTAAATGACCGCACCGTGCGACCGTCAACCCCAATAATGGTGACATTTATGCGACCTTCCACCCCTTTCACGGAAATGGTGGTGGCAGTGGTGGCAGGATTAGGATAGATGGCCACTTGCAGACCTTCTGCTTCGGCGATGCCTTCGTGGCTGCTTCCAGCCAAAGTGGTGAACGTTGTCATAATCCAGCCACTGTAACGACCTTCCTCACACAACGAACGCACTTTGACATCATAAGTCGTGGCAGAATCTAAGCCCGTGAGAGTAATACGAGGATCACCTTCCACCTCTTGTCTGCCCAGTTCGTAGCCATCATGGAAACCGTGGTGTCCATATACGACTTCCCACCTGTCGTTCAAGTCAACACCCATCGACCAGTTGATAATTGCCTCAGTATAGGAAGGCTCAGCATTCAGATCACTTACGCTATAACAATTGCTGGTCGTAATCATGATAGTGTCGGACCACTCCGACGCATTGCTGGCGTCGCACATCGAACGCACCGACACACGGTAGTTAGTTCCATAGTTCAGACCCGTCACTGTGTAATTGTCGTCAGTGGCAGTAAAGACTCGGTTATAAGAACTGTTGAATACATGCACCTCCCACTGCGAGGCCATGCCGTTGGCCGTCCAAGCCAACGTGGCGACAGTGTTGCCAATATCGGTCAATCTTAAGTCCTCGGGCTTTTGACAACGCACAGTGTCGGTAGTGAAATAAACGGTGTCCGACCAGTCGGAATAGCCGTTGTAGGAAAGAGAGCAGTCCTGACGTATACGTGCCATATAAGTGGTATTGGGGGTCAGAACGTTGGTGAGGAAGTGGTGACGGCCTGTGACGCTGACCGATGTCCAACTAGTATCGGACACAGGCTTATACTCGAAGTCGACATGGTTGCTATTATACTGATGCCAGTAGAACCGTGCCGACACATCGCTTATATCGTTTACCCACAATCCTTGGGGCACCATACAGTGGTCGTTGAAATCAAACACAATGCTGTCGATAGCCAAAAAATTGATACCACTCGACAGCAGCGGCTTGGTCAAGAAGCAGAAGTAACGTCCGGTGTCGTTGTAGGCAGCGAAATCCACCGTGAAGCGAGCCATCGTGTCAGGTGAGCAATAAGGGATAGCCAACACCGTGTCGAGCGGAGTGAAATTGCCGATAGGGTTTGTCGGATTCTTGCAGACACCGATAATCAGGTCGGAGTTCAACGAGGCATCGTTACGGCTCTTTCCGGCGCTGAAAGTCACCTGCAGGTGATTCACCGTCACCGTCGTGTCGAAGGGGTTCTGCAGCACCGCCCACGTCTCGCCCGTGCTATAAAGGTCGAGCACACAGGTCAGGTAGCCGTTATGAATGTTGTAGGAACCAATCGAGGGCTCGTTCGTGCCTTGGAAATGCCAGCAGAAAGGCTCTGTAGGGGGCGTTGTGTTATGCGGATACGCCTGAAAGTCCTCCCACCAAGGCAGGTAGGCTATAGGGTCGCAGGGCTTATCCTGCGCAACCGACACCAACGGCATCAACCCAAACAATGCCGTCAATGCGAAAAAACATAATTTTCTTCTCATTTGTTTACGTTTTGTGAATTAATATTTGTTGTCTATAAAATGTTTCTATTACAAATCCAAACCCGTATCTCTCTATCAATCGTTTCTTTAAGCCTCTCCTAATATATAGTATCTATAATAAAATATCATTTGCAAAAATACTCCTTTTTCTTGTTATATCAATAAAATAAGTGCAAAATATTCAACAAAGGCAACGTCCGACTCCACTTTGTCCTAAAAAGAGACCTCAAGGGTCTCTTTCGTTTGTGGAGCTGGAGGAGACTGACCCCCGTTTCCGTATTTTACTGATAATCTTTATAGTTCAAATTACTGTTT
>CAMYZD010000065.1 GCA_947303735.1 uncultured Bacteroidales bacterium
AGGTCGTCTATACCCCATGGATACATGGTGAGTAAAACTGACATTGTGTTCATGATATTTACGTTTTATAGGTTATACATCTTGTTTGTTTCTTGAACCGGGTTCGCCTATTTAACGATCGAAGAGTCCAAAATGTGACATTGTTTGCAAAAAAAAAGTGCTATGTGGGAAAAAAAATGTATTTTTGCAGACGATTTCAAGAGTGAAATCACGAAGCGTTATTTTCTCCCCATTGTTTTTCTGTAACTTATATTTCTGTTATTGATAATTGTTATTACCTCTAAAATGCAAAGGTAAGAACTTTTTTCAATTATTTCCAATTCGGATTTGATTTTTTTTACATCCCAGCCTATATTTATATTCAGGCTGGGAGATGGCTACTTTGTGCGTTTCATGTCATCTCCCTCGCCCTTTCCCATAGGGCAACTTGAAACGTACTGGGAACAATAAAATGATATAACAAATACTATGAAACGTTACAGTTACAGTATCAACATCGACAGGCTTGAGATAACATATCTCGCCAGCGACGAATTAAAAAAGTATCTTTCAAACAAAGAATGCAGTGAATACCATTTCGACGGTATCACACTTCGCAGGTGCGAGTGTCGAAACTATGAAAATGAGTTTGCTATCATTTCAACAGACCTCGACGAGGAGCGAGAAAGTTATGAGAGACGCATTGGATATCTTCATTTCGGAACCCCCAACCCAAACCGTCAGAATGTATATGTCCTGTATGAGAACGATGCCCTCTACAACAAAATGTGGCTGGCTAACCGATTTTACATTGAGGAGGCCCTCGGATTAGATTTCAAACAGATTAGCAAACTTGATATTGCCACGGATTTCAACTTCAACATCAGCCGTCGCTTCTATAAGGTTTACAAGGACGGGGGCCTTGACCTGATTATCAATGGCAAGAAGATACACGGTTTGAATACCAAGGTTATGGATGTGGTTCACATTGCTGGCAACACCACACGGAAGAGGCCGTTTGCAAATCCATCTCCCGTGGTCAAGAATGCCGACGGTTCATTGACTTTGAGGGCATACAACAAGGGTAATGAGATTGACGAAACGAGCGGCAAAGAGTATGTACGGGATGCCACTGGATTTTCTCGGTTGTGGCGGCTTGAGGTAAGTTGTGGAAACCACAAGGTACTTAAATCCGTACTCGACAGGCTGGGTATGTCTGACGAAGACCTCTACGCAGATTTGGGTGTTGAAAGTATGAAAATTCGCATTTTCAGGGCAATGATGGACAAGTTAGTTCGGGTCCAGCATAACCGTCACAGTTATTCTTTGATAGATGTTATGCTTGATGGTTTAGAATGAGTTGTTTGGATTGTGGAAAGATGCACTGTCAGGCTATTGGTTAATAGGCTTGGCGGTGCATTCTTTTTTATGCATGACTCGTGGACTTGCCTTGTTTCAGTCTTTTTTGATGTATAGTGAAGATTATCAGATGATAATCAGTGTGTTGTTGTAATAAAAGTCAAAAAATAACGTTATATTAATGTAAATGGAACATCAAAAAATAAAACAAGTCAAATAATTCAGGAAAGTCTGCCACAGAACAGTGAAGGTACCCAATGTTTAACGTCAAATAAGTCAAAGAATAATATGAATACCAAGGGCCACAACACCGCAGCCATCTACGCGAGGGTTTCAAGCACAACTGACCGACAGAACACCGAGCGTCAAGTCATCGACCTGAAGGCATACGCCGACCGCAGTAACCTCAAACTCGTCAATGTGTTTGAAGAACACATTTCGGGAGCGAAAAAGAACACCGAGAGACCCGTGCTGATGGACTGTCTCGACTACTGCAAGGAAAACCATATTGGCACCTTGCTGGTGTCAGAATTGAGTCGTCTTGGACGCAACACCTTCGAGGTACTTGCCATAGTTCGTGACCTTGTGGACTGCCACATTAACGTCTATTTTCAAAAGGAACAAATGAATCTGCTCGATGGAAACGGAAAGCCGAGCCTTTTTACTCCGATACTGATTGCCACCCTTTCCACTTGTGCCGAAATGGAGAGAGAGAACATCCAATATCGGTTAAATTCGGGCCGTCGTATCTACATTGAGCGAGGAGGGACCCTCGGAAGGAAAAAGGGTAGTACCAAAAGCCGTGAGAAGAAAGAAGAGGAGTACAAGGACGTGTTAGTGTATCTGAATAAGGGTTATAAAATAGCCGACATAGCCAAACTTACATCTACATCAACCAGTACGGTTCAGCGGCTTAAACGAGAGTTCCAAATTAGGTAGTATTATATAGCAACACAATAAAAATGGGGTAAGTACGTTGTTGTATATGAATATTCTGTAAAAACGACAACAAAATGAAGAACCTGTTTTTACTCGGCGTGGTGTGCGTCCTCTCATTGTTTTCGTGCAGCAAACCCAAAGACGAGTGTACGCTAACCAATTATCTCCGTACAGAATGGGGACACAATGGTAGCGTTACAATCGACTTGTTACACGGGGAAATTGCTGTTCAAGTGACACCGCCAATAATGTATGTTTACGAAGGCATGCTTGACGTTATAACCGACAACCAACCCGACGGCCTTTATCATTATGGCATTGTGGATGACCTCTGCTCCATTACGGCGGCACCGAGAAACGGCTGGCGTGACGGCATACGGTTGGAAGAAGGACACGGCTATATCATTCGGCACACGGACGATGACGGCACGAACCACTATTGCCGCTTCATATTGAAAGAATGGATACACGACACAGCAGCCAAAGGAATAGACGACCCTAACGGACCAGACACGACAATCGTAGGTATACACCTGTTGATAGACAACGAATGGAACGGAGAATAAAAAACGACGGACAAGGAAGTCCTTGCCGCCGTTAAACACCGACATCATTCGGCATTGCAAATAAAACCAGTTAGTATTATTTGCCTGTGAACACCCAACAACCATTTCTCCACTCGAAGAAATACCCATTTACCCACAAATAGGGCAAGCCATCGGGTTCAATTTGCTTAATGAATTTAAATATGTAATTCATTTTACCTGAATTTGTTTGCAAATGTACAACTTTTTCTTGTACTACGCAAGTCGATAAGGGAAATTCTTACGAAGTCAAACTAAAATAGTTTTCTTTGTTTGGAAATAAATTCGTACTTTTGCAACAAATTTCAATGAAGAAAAACAATGAAGAAACAGACACTTATATTGCTTGCCATAGCCTCTATACTGACAGCCTGCCACAAAGACGACACGCAGCAGTCTAACGACAAACGGCTGAAGCAGATTATTACCGTTGCATACTCTGACAATGGATATTACACGACAGGGGATGTGTTTACGTCCAATTACATTTGGGAGGATAGTCTTTGTATTTCCGAAGGACAGACTATTCTCTACAATAGAGACACAATCACCATCGGTTTCTATAAAATAATCAAAAGGAATGGAAGAGTAGAAGAGGTGTTTAATACCGACCCTGCAACGAATAACTATCATTGCACATATTCCTATGATAGCGAAGGCCGAATAGAATCTTCCGTGGCAACAAGGAACGATGACGTTCCCATTACGACCACTTACACTTGGAACAATGGTAATGTCATTAAAACTCACACGGAATACTACTTGTTCCCTAATGAGAAACATGAATACGACAATTATTACACCTATGACAACAAAATTAATCCGTACAAGGGGAGTCTTTTGCCTACAATCAAGTCAATAAGCAGAAATAACCTTTTGGAAGATGTAAAAAAGACGGAATACGATACCACACGTATGGTCTATAATTACACATACAAGGGGGATTATCCAGTAATAGAATATTTCCAAACCATAACATCCAATCCAATCAATTCAATTATACCAACTAAATCATACATCGTTTATATGGACGGCACGTCGGCAAACATACCTCAATTCTGTACAATTACAGTACCACAGCATCCCGAAAATGCCGATGCTTGCGGTCGTCTTGAAATGGGGGGTGGCAAGTATGAATACGGTGCAACCGTCATTTTAAGCACCTGCCAATGTAGACCTGTAAGATGGAGCGACGGCAGTACCGATAATCCACACACCGTCATAGCAAGAGGCGATGCCACATATACAGTGATATACACTGACAAGTAACGACATCGCTCCTGTTTTGGTCCCTCATTGTTTCCTTTCCCTTGACGGTTCCATCTCCCAACCCACGGTTTTGGATATCATGTTCCGTGGGACACGGTGATATTGCGTTGATTTTTAGGCGTGAAAAATAATATCTGGTACATTAAATCTTGGTGGTTCAGGCTGATACTTGTTCTTCTCCTGAAATTTACCACTGAAACCTTGTCATAAATTACATAGGATTAGATATATACACAAAAAAATGGGAGACTTTTTCCAAGCCTCCCTGCTACTGAATCAGTTCATTCAAAGTATCACTTGAGAAAGGCAAATGCCAAGTATAACCGTGTGTCCGTTTTCTTCAAGTTTGTGCTTCATTTCCAGCATCTCTGTGCCTCTGTACATTCGGTCAATCACCAGCACCACGTTGGCGTACTCGCTTTCTTCATTGGCAAGTGCGATGGTGTCAATGAACCCCACGGGCAACCCCTCCGATTCTCTGTGCCTGTGTGGGTCTCTCACACCCCAGTAGGAATATGCATCCATACAACCCCGAACACCTGTAATATATTCCACCCGTTGAAGAATCTCGCTCCACTCTGCATAGTATGCTGGCTGACTTGGGGCCGTCGGCACGGGGACTAAACACAGGTTTAGTATGCTCTTTTCTTTTAGGCTCTCCCCAAATACTTGATGCATAGTGTATGTTATGAAACTCGCTGCGGTCTCGTAAGCGTGTCTCCGCCCCAAATCCAGAACGCTCCTTGACGGGTCTCGCAGTGAGCCGATATAGTTGTTAATGTAATTGAAATTGTGGGGCCTTCTACCATTAAGTGTATCCTCCTCAAATTGATATATGATTGGCAAATCGTTGTTGAGGAGGTAATCCGCGTGTCGCTTGACTTGGTTCAGCGAAAGTACCCCGTGTATACAGTTGTTTACAATCCTCTTTACTATTTTCTCGTCTTTTGAATTCATTGGACTCTGATTATATCTATAAATATCAGGTTCCGCAGAATCCGTGGAAATCCGTGTACCTAATTGAATAGATTGAGGTGGAGGAGTAGGCGGGGCGGGATACGTGGGTGGGCCAATGCCCCCCCCTATTGTAGGGGTAATAGGGTATATACACGGAGTCCTTGACAGAGTCGCAATGCTTTCAGTTCATGTATTTTCTTGGTCAGATTTTTCTTCTTCAATCGAATATTGGCTTTCACACTCCAAATTGGTGGCTTCCAATTCTGCATTTAGCGACTCGTCGTGGTAGATTTCATAGGGAATTCCTCGCTTGTAGGCGTTCAATTCCTTCTGCATTTCCATATACTTATCCTCATCTAACACTGTCTGGAATGGCGACGGTAACATTTGTAACTGCTCCTTGTTTCGTGCATCCTGTTCCCGTAACTGCTTCACCTCTGAAGCAAGTTTTTCATTCTGTTGGCCCAACAGGACATTTTCCCTGACCTGTTCATCGTGGTGAGCCATAAACCTGTCGGGTGGTACGGCTGTGGGTTGCACTGGCTGTTGTATTGTTGTCGGCTCTGTCCTGTCCACTGGTGAGAAAATGAATGTTTCTCTCACACTGTAATTTCGAGTGTATTCAAGGGCAATCTGTTTCGCTTTCTCGGCTTTCTCGTTGTGAATGTAGACGGACTGGAGAACGCTTCTCCCGCCGACTTTGTGTCCAGTCGTATATCCTACGACTTTATCAGGCATTCCAGCCGCAGCCATCCGTGTCCCATATGTATGACGGCCAAGGTGCAAGTGTATGAGGTCATACAATGGTTTTGTCATCGGTTTCCCTTTTTGTTCATAGGAAATTTCCCTATTCAGACCAGCAAGTTTTGCCAGTTTCTTGAGGTCTTGGTTCGCCCTGTCTCTACTTTTCAGATTGGTAATATCATAATACTTGAAACCGTTGGCATAGCGTTGGTGGATTAGTTTTAGTTTTGGGGTGAGGGCGATAATTGCGTAGGCCCCAGTTTTCAATCCTTTTGTCTGCTTTATGTGCAGGAACTGCATACCATTATCAGCTGTCAGGGTACTATCCATTTCCGCCTTAAACACTTTGGGGAGGTCGGAAACTCTCTGACCGCAGCAGCACAGTGCAATGAATATATCTCTGCATTCTGTTTCCTTTTCTGTCAGCCCCTGCATATCCCACAATTTCCATAGTTCGGTTTCTTCCAGTGGTGGCTGTTTCTGCTGTTTCTCGTCAGCTGTTCGAGCATCTTTAGGTATTTTGAATGCTGCGATGTCGATGAAGTCATCACCCGTCCTCTCATCCATCGTGTTAATATCATTGACCAGTATGCGTATGCACTTGGTGTAACTTTGCAAGGTGGTGGTTTCGTAGGTATTCTTGTCTTCAAGCCATTTCTTGAACTGGTTAAGAGCCTTTAGGTTCAACTGTGTCATGTCATCGGGGATGCCATTCTCTTTTAGGAATTTGGCGAAAACCTTGACGGCCCCTTCATACGTTGACATTTTCCTTTTCTCGGTATCGTGTTTCCATTGATTAGCCTGACGCATTTTCAATGTTATGGGTTGTTTGGGCTGTTTCATGGTTGAACTGTTGATTTCTTCTGCTTCATAACGGAGAACCATCGTTTTTATTATAAAACGTCTTGATTTTTCAGGCTTTATCGCCCTTGCAATATCCTTCACAAAGTCGGTTGGTTCTTTTTCATCTTCGGCACGACCAATACACGCCGAAAACGCTTTTCGGATTTCTTCCAGTCGTTTGTTCGCAATGACGTTGTTCCGATTGTGAGTTTTCTTAAGAAGGTTGGATTCAATGGCCAGTTGCTTCTCGACATTCCATTGGCTTGGGTACACTTTTACTCCTGTCGGCACCTTCCATTGTCTGCTCCCGAATGTGTAGACACAGTAGACGGTGGTCGGCACATCCAGTTTTGTTTGCCGAAGGTTGAAATGAGGTTTGACTTTGAGAAATAGTTGCCCCTGCTTGGTGGTGTCGGATGCCGTGTGTTTTTTTCCCATTTTGGTTATTAATTTTTGTTATTAAACCATCCAAAATGGGGCGTAAATAACTGCTATTTTTCAAGGAAATAACCGTTTTCTCGCGTTATTTTTCCGAAGCGTTATATCTTCGTCTTGCCGTTAGGAATGTGAGAAACTCTTAATTATAATGCAAGAATAGGTATAATGGTTCACGCTCTATGCGTGGGCTGTTTTCTCCCACTTCTACATTATAAGGGTCTTTTCTCACAACCTCTAACGGAAGATGTGGTATACGGCACCACGCTTCTTTAATTTTAGTTCAATTGCGGTGCGGATTGATCTTAGAAGTTGTACCCGACACATAATAGGGAGGATAACATGAAAAAGACAAAAATGCTATTCGTAGTACTCGCAACTAGTGTGTCTTTCCTCAGTTGCAAAACATATCATGTAACATCAAGAAGTACGTTTGACAGAACTGTAAAAGAGATAATAACCGAGGTGGAATTGAAAGGCTATTCCCTATCTGGTAGTAGTACCGATACAAAGAACAATGTTTTTGTTGAAGGAACCTCCTACTCAAAATATAGTGGTTATGGTTCTCTAATGGCAAATGATATTATCACAACCGATACCTATCGTTTTATTAATGAAGATGGCAATACTATGAGTTTTTCTGTGTCTTATAAACCAATGAAAGATGCATCACAGGGATTGTTATATGTAACAGAGGCGGCTACCACAGGTTGTGAGACATCTAATGCAAAACAGTATGAGGGATTGTGTGGAAGCAGTTCTCCTGTAATAAAGAAAATTCAAACATTGCCTCAAGATGCAACTGTTCAAAAGATAGATGAGGTATTTGCTGCATTGCTTATATTAATACTGGCAGGAGGTGCAGTCGTCTATACACTAGAAGCCTTATAATCGGTACTTTTATGTGAGGGACGAAGTTAATAAGTTCAGGCCGTACAGATAGTCTATACGGCCTGATAAAGTGTGAGAAACAACTGACTAATTAGTCCAATACCAGGCTGGGGGCGCTATAGGTGCGAGCGGACAGCTCTTGGTTGAGCATATAGAGGCTCTTGGGGTCGGTGCCGAAGAGTTCCATCTTGGTAATCATATCGCGGGCGTTGGTTTCTTCTTCACCCTGCTCCTTGACGAACCAGTCGAGGAACTGCATGGTGCGGAAGTCCTTCACCTTGTAGGCGGCATCGTAGATGGTGTGGATGCTAGCGGTGACGTACTCTTCGTGCTCCAGACCGGCTTTCAGCACATCCATGTCGGTCTTAAAGACCTTGTCGGGCTTGGCGATAGCGTCGAGGGTCACCTTGCAGTCGTTGTTCTGCATGTATTGGTAGAACAGCATGGCGTGGTCGCGCTCTTCCTGTGCCTGAATCATGTACCAGTTGGCGAAGCCGTTGAGGCCACGGCCCTGGAAATAGTTGTTCATGTCCAGATAGAGATAAGCGGAGTAGAGCTCCTTGTTGATTTGCTCGTTGAGCAAGTCGGCTACTTTTTTATTAATCATAGGTTGTTAAATATTGATTGGTTATTAATTCTCTTCCATTTTCACGAAGTCCGCTTTGCCGTGCTTGCACCACGGACACACAAAGTCGTCCGGCACCTCGTCGCCTTCGTACACATAGCCGCATGTCTGGCACACCCAGCGTGTAGTGCCTGTGCTGCCCGACGGGGCTGGGGCGGCGGGCTGGGGTTTGATGTGCTTGTGGTAGTAGGCGTAGGTTAGCGATGGGTCGTTGCTCAGCTGCACAGCCTCGGTCACGGTGGCTATCATCAGGGTGTGTGTGCCCAGGTCTACGGCGTGGTTCAGCAGCCCGCTTAGGTAGGCGTTGGTGTAGCGCGGTATATACAGGATGCCGTTGGCACTGCGCATCTCCACTTCGCACTGCTCAAATTTGTTCACGTCGCGTCCGCTTTGGAAGCCGAAATGTTTGAACACCTCAAAAGGGGCATGCTCGGTCAGCAGCGACACATTGAACCGTCCTGTGCGCATAATCATGTCGTGTGTGTAGTTCTGTTTGTTCACGGTAATCATGATTTGCAGCGGTGTGTCCGTCACCTGTTGGCATACGTTGATGATACAGCCGTTGTCTTTGTCGCCTTCGCGGGCGGTGAGCACATACAGACCGTAGCCAATATTGTGCAATGCGGTGGGATTAAGCGTATTCATGGGTGGTTGGTATTATTGCAGTTCGATATTAAAATTGGCAATCATCAAGTCGGCAAGGGTGTTCAGGTCGGCCAGTTGCTCCTCCTTCATCGCCGATTTAAGGCTGATGTTCTCACCCAGCACGATGATTTCCTTCATCTGTTCCAGTATGGTGCGCATCTGCTTACCACTCTGAGCTGCCCAGGTGCCGTTTTCAATAATGGCCACCATGCGGCGTTGCCAATTGTGTGCCTTCAGGTCTAGCAACAGGTTTTCTATGGGGGTGTATATACCGGCGTTGTAGGTCGATGCTGCCAGCACCACATGGCTGTAACGGAAGCACTCGCTCACCAGCTGGCTCACATGTGTGTGGCTGGCGTCGTACATGGCTATGCCCTTGATGCCTCTTTCGGCCAGCAGACTTGCCATCTTCTCTGCCGCTGCTGCGGTGTGACCGTAGATGCTGCCGTAGATAATGACTACACCATGCTCTTCGGGTTCATATTTACTCCATGTATCGTACTTGCCGATGAAATAACCTAGGTTCTCCCGCCAGATGGGACCATGCAACGGGCATATCATCTGAATGTCGAGAGTGGCGGCCTTTTTTAGTACCGACTGCACCTGCACGCCATACTTACCCACGATGTTGATATAGTAACGTCGAGCTTCGTCAAGGCAGTCGCGGTCGAAATTCATCTCGTCGGCATAGATATTGCCGTTCAGGGCACCGAATGAGCCAAAGGCATCGGCAGAGAAGAGCACCTTGTCTGTTGTGTCGTATGTCATCATAGCCTCGGGCCAGTGCACCATCGGTGCCATCACAAAGGCAAGCGTGTGTCGTCCGGTGCAGAGGGTATCGCCTTCGGCTACAATATGCAGGCGGTCGTCGATATTGACGTTGAAGAACTGCCGAATCATATTGGCAGCCTTGGCATTGGTCACAATCTTCACTTCAGGGTGACGAAGGAGCAGCCCCTCAATCAAAGCACAATGGTCAGGCTCCATATGGTTGACTACCAAGTAGTCGAGCTGTCTGCCAGCCAGCACATGAGCCACGTTTTCAAAGAATTGTTCTGCCACGGCGACATCGGCTGTGTCAAGTAGCGCCGTCTTCTCATCAAGAAGTAGATAGCTATTGTAGGATACACCCTTGGGAATGGGGTAGACATTCTCAAACAAGGCAAGTTTCCGGTCGCTAGCACCCACATAGTGTAGGTCGTTGGTTATTGGGCGTGTGTTGTGCATAGGGAGTTGTTATCTTTGGTTAATCAATGGATTATTAATTTATAAATCAATATATTGTAATAGTACTTGGCATCTCCTCGGAGAGAACCAAATTATTGCAAATTTACGAGTTTTTTTTGAATTAGATAAAGAATTTCATTCCTGCCTCTATTTTTTAAGAATTATCTCATTTTTTTTGTGTACTTTTGCAACGAGTTTTGTATGCGAGGTTTTGTATGCTTGAGTTGTTGTAATTACTAACTAACGTCTTTGCTATATGTCATTCAGAAAGACCATCTCATGGATTTTGTTCCCACTGACAATGTGGTATGCCATCTGCGTATGGATTCGCAACCGAATGTTTGATGCTGGAATAAAACGGCAGACCTCTCCAAAAGTCACCACTATAGGTGTGGGGAACCTCTGTGCTGGTGGGGCTGGGAAGACACCCCATGTCGAATACCTGCTGCGCCTCTTGCATGACCATTATTCCACCGCCCTATTGAGCCGAGGTTACCACCGCAAATCGCGAGGCTTTATCCTTGACGATGGCAGCCACAATGCCAACCGTCTAGGCGACGAGCCTGCCATGGTAGCGGAGAAGTTCCCCAAGGTGCAGGTGTCCGTCTGTGAGAAGAGGGTAGTAGGAATAGAAAAGCTCATGCAACAACCCCAACCGCCTCAAGTAGTAGTGCTTGACGATTCCTTCCAACACCGCTATATCAAACCGACGATCAACATCTTACTAACTGAATACGACCATCCTTATTACAAGGACCATATAATGCCCTACGGTTCTTTGCGCGAAGGGCGCAGCGGACGTTACCGTGCCAATATCGTAATTGTCACCAAATCTCCCGAGAAGCTCAACCCCGTTGACAAGCATAATATCGTCAGCCGCTTAAAGCTAAAGCCTTTCCAAAAAGTCTTCTTTAGCTATATCCACTATTTAGACCCCCTACCCTTGATGGGAAATACGGCGCTGCCACTTAAGACCATAGAGTCGGTGCTGCTAGTGACAGGCATAGCCAATGCTGAGCCTATTCGCCAATATGTAAGTTCTTTCTGCGAGGTTAGCCTGTTGCGCTTTGCCGACCATCACCGCTTCACTGTATCAGACATTAAGCGCATCCGTCGTACGTTTGTTCAGATGAGCAGTCCCCGCAAACTCATACTCACCACCGAGAAAGATGCTGCCCGCCTGCGCGAACTAGCTGATAAAGAAGCCATGGCTGGGCTGCCCATCTACTACCTACCCATCGAAGTACGCATACATCAAAACAAAGATATGAACTTCGACCAAACCGTTGAGACCATTGTTCACGACAACCACCTATTCCAAGAGCGCATGCGCAATGCCAAGTTTGACTTCTGATTATCTCACCACACAGACAACTATAATCACGTTACATACTTCCCAATCAACATTATGAATATAGAAATCTGCACCAACTCACGCCAGTCTGCCACACATGCGGCTGCGGGCGGAGCAGAAAGAATAGAGCTGTGCCGCCAGCTTGAGGTGGGGGGCACCACCCCTACTGAAGAAGACGTACGCTATTGTGTCCAACAACTGGGACTTCGAACCCATGTGCTTGTCCGTCCACGGGCAGGGAATTTTGTTTATACCGAATCCGAGTTTGAGCAAATATGCCGAGAGGTAGAGATGTGCCGTCAATGCCAAGCTCACGCTGTGGTTGTGGGCTTTCTCACCCCTGATGGGTACATTGACGAGGAACTTACTCGCCAGATAGTCCGCATGGCCTCTCCTATGGAGGTAACATTTCATCGTGCTTTCGATGAGATTCTGCAACCTCCACTCGAAGCCTTGGAGGCTATTATTCGCTGTGGATGCCATCGGTTGCTAACTTCTGGCTGCCGACCCAACGCCCTCGAAGGCGCTGACACCATAAGGCAACTAGTCGAACAGTCGGCAGGCAGAATCACCATCCTTGCCGGCGCTGGCATCACCCCAGACAACGCCCTCCAAATCATACACCAAACGGGAGTCTCTGAAATACACAGCAGTTGCAAACATACCCTCCCTGACGGCACCATAGAAACCGACACTCAAATAGTAAGACAACTTATTAAATCCATATCTCAATGAAAACATCCCGCAAAACCTTTCTACCTTTTCTATCCCTTCTCCTTATCTTCACCGCCTGCCATCGCAACCCCCACTTCATCACTGACCGAGCCTACCGCCAGCAAGTAGAGCATGACTATGAAACTCGCCTCTCTGAATTCCCAATTCTGAACTCTCAATTAAACCTAGACACCCTCTGCCAGGCCGAGCGTGAGGCAATGCAGTTTCTCTATGCCTACATGCCTTATAGTGACCTCGCCGACTATACTCCCGACTTCTACCTCGACCAAGTGCGCTATGCCTTCACTACCCGCGAACAGATGCCGTGGGGCAAGACCATACCCGAGGATGTATTCCGCCACTTCGTGCTTGTCTACCGTGTCAATAACGAGAACCTCGACACAGCTCGCATGGCCTTCTACCACGCGCTGAAAGAACGTGTGCAAGGCATGACGATGGAGGAGGCAGCTTTGGAAGTGAACCACTGGTGTCACGAGCATGTCGCCTACCGTGCCGCCGACAGCCGCACCTCCGCCCCCCTCGCCACTATGCGCACATCGCTAGGCCGCTGTGGTGAGGAGAGCACTTTTGCCGTCACCGCCCTCCGCTCGGTGGGGATCCCTGCCAGACAGTGCTACACCCCCCGCTGGGCTCACTGCGACGACAACCACGCTTGGGTTGAGGTGTGGGTTGCCAACCCTGATGGTAAGGGTGGCGAATGGAAGTTCCTCGGTGCCTGCGAGCCTGACCCCGAATTGAACATGGGCTGGTTCGCCATCCCATCCACCCGCTGTCTGATGGTGCACAGCAAAGCCTTCGGCCGCTACCACGGCGACGAGGAAATTGTCAAGCAGACCGCCCTCTACAGCGAGCTGAACCTTCTCAGCCACTATGCCCCCACACGCCGCGTAACCGCCACCGTCTGTGGCCCCGACGGTAAGCCTCTCCCCGGTGCCACTATCAAGTTCAAGATGTACAACTACGCCGAGTACTACACCCTGGCCACCTACACCGCCGATGCCCAAGGGCAGGCCTCCCTCACCACAGGTCTCGGCG
>CAMYZD010000066.1 GCA_947303735.1 uncultured Bacteroidales bacterium
TTGCGGCTTGCGCCGCTTGATTTGTTAAAATTTTATTTCCGAACTATTGAATTTATAGAAGTCCTCATTATTCATTATCCCTCTAGGATTTCTTGACAGCAAACCGTGAGAAGGGGTTGAGAAGTTGAAATAAATAGTAACTTTTTTCTCTCTGTTTTAGAAAAAAATGTTACATTTGCAAAATAATATAAAGTATTGTTATATGGAAGAAAATGACCTTATCCTTTTGAACAATAGTAAGAAACACGTTGTTCGCGCAGGCAAGTCGATGAATGTTTTTTCAATTCTGGCAGCGATCAGTGTGCTGGGTTTGGTGGCTGGGGGCATCGTGATGCTCCTTATCAGCGGCTACCTCGCTGAGGACACACCCTATTATCTCGACAACCTCTTGGGCTTTGGAGGCATCGCCATGGTGGTGTTGGCTGCTGCCCTGCTGCCCGTAATTGTCTATATGCGCCATGTCGTTCATGCCGCTAACGAGGCCCGAATCAACAACGACATGCTCCCCACTGTCGAGTATCTGCGCCAAACCAACAGCATGTGGCACTATCTGAAGCTCCTCTTCGTGGTAGTCTTCATCCTTTCCATCTTGGCCACGGTTGCCGCTGTGGTCGTCTTCTGGCCGTCGCTCCGTTTGGTTTTCGGCATCTAGTAGGTATCGTCTTTTTTTTAAGAGGACTTCTATAAATTGAATAATATGAAGTTAAAATGGAAGTTAAATAGGGAGTTAAAATGGACAAATGTGATGCCTACAACGTTGTCGACAAATGTATTGTCCCGTTTAACTTCCACTTTAAATTCCTTTTTAACTCCCCCGTTTACTTCTTAATTTTGAATTAATAGAACCCTTCTTAAGGCAACAATATGAGATACGAGGTTGATTTCCTTGTCATCGGCTCTGGCATTGCGGGGCTGAGTTATGCCCTCAAAGTGGCACCCTACGGCAAGGTGTGCATCCTCTGCAAAGGCGAGGCTGCCGAAGGCTCCACCCGCTATGCGCAGGGAGGCATCGCCGCCGTCATGTACGACAGCGACAGTTTCGACAAGCACATACAAGACACCCTCGTGGCTGGCGATGGCATCTGCCAGCGCGACGTGGTAGAGATGACCATCCGCGAAGCCCCCGACCGCATCCGCGAGTTGGTTCAGTATGGGGTCAATTTCGACAAGAGCTTGGCAGGCGACCGCTTCGACCTGCATCGTGAAGGGGGGCATTCTGAGTTCAGAATCTTGCACCACAAGGACAATACGGGTGCAGAGATTGAACGCGGGCTGCTTGAGGCAGTGCGCAGTCATCCCAATATCGAACTCAAAGAACATCAGTTTGCCATCGATATCATCACCCAGCACCATCTGGGGCAACGCGTCACCAAGCACACCCCCGACATTGAATGCTACGGAGTCTATGCGCTGGACTGCAAAACTAACCAGATAGACACCTATCTGGCCAAAGTGACCCTACTTGCCACTGGCGGTATGGGCAATGTATACACCACCACCACCACCCCCATTGTCTCCACAGGCGATGGCGTGGCCATGGTCCACCGTGCCCGCGGTGTGCTGGCCGACCTCGAGTTCATGCAGTTCCACCCCACCTCGCTCTACAACCCTGCCGAGAAACCAGCCTTCCTCATTACCGAGGCCATGCGCGGTGCCGGCGCCATCCTTAAGGACTTTAAGGGTAATGAGTTTATGCACAAATACGACTCTCGCCTATCGCTCGCACCCCGCGACATCGTAGCCCGTGCAATCGACAATGAGATGAAGATTGCCGGTGTTGACCATCTTTATCTGGATGCCCGAAGCATAGGCAAGGATGAACTGATCAATGGTTTCCCGACCATCTATGCCAAATGTCTGGAGCTGGGAATTAATATCACCAAGGACATGATTCCTATCCGACCGGCTGCACATTATCAATGCGGTGGAATCAAGGTGAATCGTGATGGCGAGTCGTCCATCCATCACCTCTACGCTGCTGGCGAATGCGCCTGCACGGGACTTCACGGTGGCAACCGTCTGGCGAGCAACTCACTCCTCGAGGCGGTGGTTTACGCCCACAATGCAGCCATGAGCGCCATAGAGCGCGTCAAAGGACGTGAATTGTGCCATCAGGTACCCGATTGGAACGCCGAGGGCATGGTGCTTAATGAGGAGATGGTGCTTATCACTCAGACCAAGCGCGAGTTGCAGGAACTGATGTGGAATTATGTGGGCATTGTGCGCAGCGACCTGCGTCTGCAGCGTGCTTTCGACCGCCTCAACCTCATATTCCGCGAGACGGAGGATCTCTACAACCGTTCGGTGCTCACCGAGGAGCTGAGCGAGTTGCGTAACCTTATTGCCTGCGCCTACCTTATCATCAAGATGGCACGTGCCCGCCGTGAGAACGTGGGACTCCATTATAGCATCGACCTTCTTAGAAAAAGCTGACTCCCGCCTACGGACTTGATTGCCGCAAGGCCTGGCTGGGAATAACGGCAGGCGGGTGCAGCAGTGAGAATACATACGATACAATTTACTCTTATTTATGGATTTCGACGAAATCATCCCCCGCAAGGGTACTAATTGCGTCAAGCACGACGCTCTCCAACAGTTCTTTGGCAGTGACGATCTGCTGCCTATGTGGGTGGCGGATATGGATTTCCGCTCGCCCGATTTTGTGATGGAAGCCCTTCGCCGCCGTTGCGAGCACGAGGTGCTGGGCTATCCTACAGCACCTGACAGCTATTGGCATGCAGTGATAGACTGGCTTTGGCGCCACTATCATATTACTGCCCTTCGCGATGAGCTACACTTCATCCCTGGCATCGTGGCTGGAATAGCTTTTGTGCTGCAAGCAATGACCCATCCGGGTGACGGTATTCTGGTCACCACGCCCGTGTATCCTCCATTTCTTACGCTGCCCAAGAATGGTCAGCGACAGCTCGTATGCAGTCCCCTCAAGGTGGTCGACGGGCGTTTTGCCATCGACTTCGACGACTTCGAGTGGCGTGCCCGCCAGTCCCGTTGGCTGGTGCTCAGCAACCCCCACAATCCCGGCGGCACGGTTTGGGACAAAGAGACGCTGAGTCGCATTGCCGATATTTGCTATCGCAACAATGTGAATGTTATCTCCGACGAGATACATGCCGACATGACGTTGCCACCCCATCAACATATCAGCTTCAGCACCGTCAGCGACAACGCCCGCAATATCTCTATTACCTTTATCGCTCCAAGCAAGACGTTCAATATAGCAGGATTGGGCAGTTCGGTTTGTTACTGCCCTAATGAACAATTGCGTCAGCGTTTCTTTGGTTATTTGGATGGCTATGGATTGGCTGGTGGCGATATATTTGCCTATGTTGGAGCTGAAGCGGCCTATAGTCATGGGGAGGAGTGGCTACAACAGTTGCTTGCCTATTTGAAGGGCAATGTGGAGTGCCTGCGCACTTTCCTTGCCGAGCGGTTGCCACAGGTAAAGGCAGTGCTCCCTGAGGCATCGTATCTGGCATGGCTTGATTTCTCAGCCATGGGTCTCGACCATGAGGAAATACGCAGTCGGTTGCTGCAGCGCGCCCATGTGGCCCTCAACGATGGTACTACCTTTGGCGGCAACGACTACCGCGGCTGCTTCCGCATCAATCTAGGTTGCCCACGCGCCACGCTGCTTGAGGCCCTTGAGCGGATAGCATCCTGCTTTTAGTAATCTGCCATAGACAGACCTGAAAAAACGGGATTGATTGTAAAGCCGGTATAATAACCGATTTGGGTTAAATGCAAATGCCCGCAGAGGGAGAATCCTGCGGGCATTTGTATTAATGTAAGGTAAAGAGACTGCTATTAAAGTTCATCGCTACCAGCATCGCGCACTAGACGGACGGCGAAGCCTCTGTGCCAAAGGGCGCTTGAGAAAGAACAGTCGCCATTCATAAATGATAAATAGAATGCGAATGTTGTTTCTTTTGAACTATTATTATTGTCTATTTGAATATGAGAGAAACTAGACGTCCAATAAAAACCACGCGTCTGTGTTTGATTAATTTTCCAAGGATTTCTGTATAAGTAACCAGTTACGGGTAAGAAAATCGCTCCTAATGCTTCAAATTTTAGCCAAGAAGATGTATTTATTTGGTTGCTAATAAATTGTGAATTGTTTCCACAGGTCAGTGGTGTGACGTCCGAAGGATATTCCCAATCATCAGGCAAGAGGATTAGCCCATTTGTACTATTATTAGTGTTTGTTATTGTAGCTCTAGCCCATTTCTTACTTGCATCAGCTCTTGTATTGAATAGATATTCCCATTCTCCCTTTGTTAAGGTTCTCCAAAGATTTGCAGTGTTTCCCCCATTAGATATAGGACAATTTACGCCCCAGTCATAATTAGTGCCTGAGATGTTCGCTGTAGCTGGTGGTTGGGGATTATACCAATAAGGATAATTATTTATAAAATTAGTGACCAAGAAGTCTAGGTTATAAGGGTTTTTAGCATTGTAACCACTCGTACCCCACATAAATAGGTCGAACCAATAAGTGCTGTTTGCATTGTAATAGGTGCCTGTTATTTGGCTTGTACTAGGGCTGGTTGTCCAATTATTAGTGAAGATATGGTCATATTGATTTTCAGCAAATCTCCAATGATGGGAAACGTTGTTCTCGTCCTTGGCGCGGTATTGCAGATTGCCTTGGGAGAATTGGACCTTTTGGGTAGAGGATACTGAGAAGAATCCCCCTTTGGCCCCAGCGGCACGAGTGAAGTTGAGAGAGAATGTTTCAGTGGGGGTCAGGTCTATAACCGTGTATTGGCTGCGCACTATTTCTAGTGTGTTTCCTTCACCCAGAGTTAGGGTGCAGGTTTTACCATCAGCTGTATAAAGTTTGATTATCAATGAGGAGTAAGATCTTTCGGGCAGAGGGATAAAGAAGTCGTGTGGGGTTGAGATGTCTACAAGTGTTTTCAAAGTGACGCTTTTTTCTTGGACACTCGGAGTACCTGTATATGATAAGGTGGGATCATTATCACCGGAAATGCTGAACGTTCCATTGACTTTTTGGTCGGTAGTGAGGGTTATTTTCCTTATGTAGGTGACAGTGTTGGGTGTGGATAGTTGAAGACAGACCATGCCACATAGATTCTTGAATTTCAGTAGGGTGGAGGAGGACTTGGCATACATAGGAAATCCAATCAGGTTGCCGTCAGCATCGGTGGAGTAGGTGGTAGGAAGTTTTACACTGTTAGGGCTGTCATAGATGCGGTTAGGTGAAAAAGCGTAGTAGTCGCCCCTAAAAGACTCTCCGGTGACATCGGTATTCCCGTCTGCAGAAAAATAAGACAATGTGGCAGTATTGTTTTGCGACACCTCGGATGCGAAATAGAGCCCCATCGCATAGTTGGTGCCATCGGTTCTTGTGACAGCGATGGTGTCATTCTGCATCCAGTGAAACTGCATGTTGCTAAATACCACCTTGTCCCCTTGGCCTGAGTATTGCTCCATGGTGGCAGTGAAGGTACCTTTCGCCAACTGCTCCTTTTGGCAAGAACAAACCATGGCTGCTATAGCCAACATAAGGACGCATAGAGTCCCTTTCCCTATAAGTTGTTTCTTCATATTTTTTTGTTTTATAGGGTCTATAATTGGGTGAAATGATTTCCACTTAAAGCACTCTGCGTATTTTCTTGCATGGGCTCAAATCCTTGGCCAGCTTGAGTGCCTTCGGAGGAAAGGTTGGTGCCAAGTTCTACGGCAAAACGTACTATTTTGATTTGGGGTTCAGTGTATGGATGTTTGCTCATACTATTGGGGTTAAGTTGATTCATGTGTTTCTACTTGTAACGATTCTACTAAAGAGAATCTAAGATGCATAACGCATCACCTATTGTTTTATTGTACAGGATGGTCTTTTTTTTAGGAAGTCCTTTTTCTCGCGATAGGACCCTTGATTGCAGCAGGTATGGCGTTCATTAGAAAATCCGAAAGTACCTCTTTGTGGGGGCTGTTTGGTATTTGTGGGGCGTACACGGGGGTACGCCCATACAGTGTGGAATCTACTTTTTATCGTTGGCGGCTTCTTCGAAGACTTTAAGCAGGGCCTACAGGACTATTCCATATATAGGTGGCGGCGTTGAAGGGCGGTGAGCACACTTTCGGAAGACACAGGATTGAGACCACGAAAAGTGGTACGTGATTTTAGTTCAGCAAGGGACATTGTGAGCAACAGTTTAGCAATACACTCGTCGGCAAACGAATTACTCACAACGTCCACGCCAGTAAAATCAAGGACCACGCGCTCGTTCCCTTCAAGTAGTGGCATCAGGCACTCTCGCACTTTCTGCCCAAGAGATCGAGTGCCCAGGTTTTTGCCATAGTCAATGAACTTAAATGTTACCATAGTTCTTTCAACTCATTGTCAATTAAAAATGTCTCATTATATTGTTCTGCTACATTGGTTCGGTTCGCAACCACTTCTGAAGGATTGATTTCCTTGTCAGTTTGTAGTTTTAAATAGATGATGGTCCCATGCCATGTGTCGCTTGCATTGATAGTGGTTTTGCCGTCTTGCAACTGTAATGTATGGTCGCCCGAACGGATGTTGAACCGTAGTCCAGCATCTCTGACGAGGAGCGATGTAGAATAGAGGCCAAAACCCATTCCCTTTCCATCGGTAACGGAATCTTGGATACACATCTCCAAAGCCTCTGGTTCTGTTAGTGTGGCATATTTA
The DNA here is from genome assembly GCA_947303735.1 of uncultured Bacteroidales bacterium. GTDB lineage: Bacteria > Bacteroidota > Bacteroidia > Bacteroidales > P3 > Colimorpha. Next base: position 6,707 of record CAMYZD010000066.1, read on the forward strand.
TCATTCTCGGTCAGCGATTTGTGGATGCCTTGTCCATCATCAGCTACTAGCATACTCAATGTATGTTTTTGAGGGCTATATTGAGTGATGACAGTGCCGAGTTCCTTGCCTGAATGCGTGAGTACATTGTCAAGTATCTCATAGAAACAATAGTTCAATGCTTGTAACAATGTTGTCTCAATATTGACATGCTGCGACAACGTTTCAATCACTCGTTCGTAGACATCATATATGTTCTTCTCGTCGAAAACATCTATCGCAACGTCATCGCTATCAGAGGCAAAATACTGCTTTATAAGCGTTGAGACATTCATGCAGACCAATTCTTTAATTAGAAGCCAGAAGCCCCTCTCGAGACTTCTGGCTTGGGGTTTTACGAAAAGACTACTCTTCCTCGTTGGCGGCTTCCTCGTAGGCTTTGAGCAGAGCCTGCTGGACGTCGGTGGGAACGAGTTCGTAGCTGCTGAATGTCATGGTGAAGGTACCGCGGCCGCTGGTGAGTGAACTCAGGGCGGTGCAGTAGCGGTTCATCTCGGCGAGAGGGGCTTTGGCGCGGAGGGTGGTGTATTTGCCCTCGGCATCCATACCCATGACGATAGCGCGGCGGCCTTGCAGGTCGGTCATCACGCCGCCTTGGCTCTCGGTGGGGACGGTGACGGCTACGTCGTAGATGGGTTCTTTAATTTTGGGGGCTGCCAGCTTGAAGGCTTCGCGGAAAGCGGTACGGCCAGCGATCTTGAAGGCGGTTTCGTTGGAGTCCACGGGGTGCATCTTACCATCGAAGATGTTGACCACAATGTCGCGGGCATAGGAACCGGTCAGAGGACCCTGCTCCATCTTCTCCATGATACCCTTGAGGATGGCAGGCATGAAGCGTGCGTCGATGCTACCACCTACAATGCAGTTGTTGAACACCAGCTTGCCACCCCACTCCAGCGGATATTCCTGGGTGTCGCGGATGGGATACTTGGTCTGGTTGGGCATGCCTTCGTAGTAAGGCTCGATGAGCATGTGCACCTCACCAAACTGGCCGCTACCACCCGACTGTTTCTTGTGGCGGTACATGGCCTCAGCGCTCTTGGTGATGGTCTCGCGGTAAGGCACGTTGGGGGCGGTGAAGTTGACTCCCAGTTTATACTGGTTCTCGAAATACCACTTTACGGTATTCAGGTGCAGCTCACCTTGGCAGCCCAGGATGACCTGGCGCAGCTCGCGGCTGTTCTCGAGCGACAGGCTGCGGTCGTAGGTGGCGAGGTCTTTCAGTGCGGCACCCACCTTTTCGTCGTCGTTGTTGTTGGCTGCCTTGACAGCTACTTGGTAGATGGGAGTCGGGAATTCGATCTCGGTCACCACATCGTTGGTGTTCTTAGGAGTGGTGAGGGTGTGGTTGATCTTCACATCCTTCAGCTTGATAGTGCAGACGATATCGCCGGCGCAAGCCTTCTCAACACGCTGACGGTCCTTGCCGCTGCACACCAGCACCTGGCTCACGCGCTCCTTGCTTTGGTTGCAGGCGTTGATGACATCCTGTGCCTCAGCCAACTCACCATCGTAGATACGGAGGTAGGTGATTTCACCCAGGTTCTTATCTTTAGCGCTCTTGAAGGCAAATGCCACGGTGGGGTTGGCATTGTCGCATTTAAGCTCTTTGCCTTCTTTTGTCTTCTTGGGCTCTGCTACCTCGTTGGGGGCAGGCACGTTCTGGCAGATGAACTCCAGCAGGCGGGCAACACCCATGTTCTCCTTGGCACTGCTGCAAAGGATGGGGAAGAGATCGCGCTTGTCGATAGCAAGTTTTAGGGCCTTGGTCAGCTCCTCAGGGGTGAGGTCGCCGTTCTCAAAGTATTTCTCCATCAGCTCGTCGTCGGCGGCAGCGGCTTCCTCAACGAGTGCCTCGCGCATCTCGGCGGCACGGTCGGCATAGGCGGCGGGGATATCTTCCTCGGTGGCCTTGCCGTCCTTGAAGGTATACATTTTGTTGGCGACGATGTCGACCACTTGGTTGAATCCTAAACCGGCATTGGTGGGGAACTGGAGGACGGTGCACTTGGAACCGAAGAAGTCTTTGAGTTGGTTGACGCTGTCGTCGAAGTTGGCTTTCTCGGCGTCAAGATGGTTGATGACGAAGAGCATCGTGGTGTCGAGCTTAGAGGCATAGCGGTTTGCTACCTCGGTGCCGACTTCGACACCGCTCTGGGCATTCACCACCACCACAGCTGCTTCGACCACGTTGAGGGCTGCGGCCAGCTCGCCTTGGTAGTCGGCAAAGCCGGGGACGTCGAGGATATTCACTTTCTTGCCACCAAACTCGGTGTACATCAGGGTCGTCTCGACTGAGTATTTGCGGTCGAGCTCGATGTCGCGATAGTCGCTAATGGTGTTTTTGTTGTCGACGCTTCCGCGGCGGTTAATGAGGCCGCCACAGAATGCCATGGCCTCGGCCATGGTGGTCTTACCCGATTTGGCACCGCCTACGAGGGCGATGTTGCGGATGTCGTTAGTCTGGTAAATTTTCATCGTATGTATTATATTTATTAATTTTTATCTACTTGCAAATGAGTAAAATATTAGTAAAAGGCAGTACCTTTTACTCCAATAAATTGAAAGGCAAAGATACGAACTTTTTTTGAATTATTGCCTTCCAGCGGCGAAATATCCATTTTTTTGTGTACCTTTGCATTACTAAAGGCCATAGGAAACAGCCATGGGTGTTATTGTAAAACAGAGTATTAAAGGGGCTCTTGCCAACTATTTGGGTGTCCTAATCGGGGCGGTGACAACCTTTTTTGTCGTCACCGACTTGCTGACGCAGGAGGAGATTGGTCTCACCCGTGTGATGGTGGATGCAGCCATGCTCTTTGCGGGTCTGGCTCAGTTGGGGACCAATGCCTCCATTCTCCGTTTCTACCCTCGCTTCAAAGACCCATCGCATCGCGACCACGGCTTCTTTGGGTGGACGCTTATCCTGCCTTTCATAGGCTTCACTATCATCGCCATCCTCTTCTTCGTCTTTAAGGCCGACATTGTGGCTTACTATGCCCAAGATGCTCCCTTGCTGGTAGACTATGTCTACCTCTTGTTGCCGCTCACCTTCTTTGTGCTTTACATGACGGTTTTCGAGACCAATGCGAGCGTCCTCCTCCACATTGCCCTGCCCAAGTTTGTGCGCGAAGTGCTGATCCGACTGCTCAATCTGACGGCTTATCTCCTCTATGGGCACGGCGTCATATCTCTCGACCTTTTTGTTATTCTTTTCTGCGCCAGCTGGGCGGTTGCCACCGTGGTCAACTTCCTCTACTTGCTTACCTTGGGTCGCATATCGTTCCGTCTCGACTGGAAGTTTGTCGACAAGCATCTGTTTCGTGAGGTGGGGGTGTACACCCTCTTTATGTCAGCCACTGTGCTGGCGGGTAATATCAAGCTTTTCAACTCGCTCTTCCTGGCCCGCGAGGGATTGCAGCTGGCGGGCATCTATACCATAGCCTGCTATATTGCCAACGTGGTAGAGATTCCCTACCGCTCGCTTGGAGCTATTTCCAGCCCGATTATCTCTCAGGCAGTGTCGGAGGGCAACATCGCCGAGGTGAACCGGCTGGGGCAGCAGGTGTCGCTCCACCAGTTGCTTGTGGCCTGTATGCTACTCTTTTTTATTTGGATTAACCTCATACCCCTCTTTTCGATCATTCCCAACGGCGACCAATACGTCTCAGGCATGGGGGTGGTATTGTTTCTCGGGTTGGCTAACATCCTCAATTCTACTCTCAGCATCGCCACCAACATCCTCAACTTTTCTAAGTATTTCGCCTTTTCACTGCTATTTATTTCGCTGCTTACCCTTGCGGCCATTGGCTTCAACCTGTGGCTTATCCCTTCGTTCGGGGTGACGGGTTCGGCGTGTGCCACCCTTCTGGCCTATTTCATTTATTTCGTTCCTTTGCTCACGTTGCTCTGGCGTCGTATGCACATCACCCTTTTTAGCCGCAAGCAGTTGTGGGTGTTGCTGCTCACCTTGGCGCTGTTCGCGCTCAACGGTCTTTGGCAATGGCTTGTGTCCCCCTTGTTTGCACACTGGGGCGACGGGTTGCCTATAGTGTTGCTGCAGGCTTTGTTGCGCACGCTTGTGTTTCTCGTCATAGCCTATTGCGGCATCCGCCGGCTGCATGTGAGTCCAGATGTCGACAAGATATTGAAACTTCACCGATAATACCCTTTAATTACCATGCATCACCATAACCTTTTATCCATCCTCGTGCTAAGCCTTGCGCTGACCTCTGTGGCAAAGGCACAAGTGGAATTCTCCTCCCCTGGAGGATTCTATCAGGAGGCGTTCGACCTCTCACTTTCGGCAGCCGAAGGGCTTGCCATCCACTATACTACCGACGGCTCTACCCCTACTATCCAATCTCCCCTTTACTCTCAACCACTCACGCTTTCACCATCTCTTTATTCCACGCGTGACATCTATCTCATTCCAGATGCCCCCGACGAAGAGTGGAACCCACCCACCACGGTGCGCCATGCCATCGTGCTGCGCGCTGCCGCTTTCGACCAGCAGGGAGCTCTCGTTGGCGATGTTGTTACCAATACCTATCTCATAGCTAGCCTGCTAGGACATCAGTTCTCCATGCCGGTGGTATCCATCGCACTCGACCCCTCTATGCTCTTCGACCCCGACAGCGGTATATTCAGTCCCAATGGCTTTTCTCCTCTGGATGATTTCAATACAGGCAATTTTAACCAGCATGGTCGAGAATGGGAGCGGCTTGCCAGCGTGGAGTATTATAATACCGACAACAGTGGATTCTCTCAGTCTATAGGTATCCGTGTGCATGGAGGCAAGACCCGTCGCTACATGCAGAAGCCTCTCAAACTCTATGCTCGTAAGGAATACGGCAACAAGAATATCCGTTTCCCCCTGTTCGACGAGTTGCCCTATACTACTTTCAAGCGACTAGTATTGAAACCTTTCATAGCTGCTTGGACCGATGCAGGCATTCAAGACCTCTTAGCTTCGCGCATAGCCCGCCCCTTGCGCCATGTGTCGTTGGCTTCACGACCCGTCACACTCTTCCTCAATGGTGAATATTGGGGCATCTATTTCCTGCAGGAGGCCCCCGACGAAAGGCTTATTGAGCAGCTGGAAGATGTCGATGCCGACGATGTGAATATCATGGGCTCCTGGTATGGCCAAGTTGAAAATGGCAGTAACACCCATTTCCTCCAGATGATGGAGTGGCTCGAAACCGCCGACCTCTCCGATTCGCTGCAATACCAACACCTCACTTCGCTTGTCGATATCGACGATTTTATCGACTACCAGCTGATGGAGGGTTTCGATGCCAATTACGACTGGCCAGCCAACAATATGCGTTGCTATCAATACGATAACAGTCTGTGGAGGTGGATCCTATACGACGGTGATGCGGCCTTTGGGGCGGTCAACCGTCTGATGGACGAAGTGATGACCTATCAAGGTGACGACCTCTGGCCCTCATGTTCCCAAGCCACTCTCCTCCTGCGTCGCTGCCTGCAGTCGCCTCAGTTTATGGAGCGATTTGGTAATCGCCTGTATCAACTCTACTCCACCACATTTGCTTATTCCTCCACCTCTTCACACTTGCGTCTTGCCCAGCAGGAGGTAGCACCCGAAGTTACTTGGCAGTCAGAACGTTTTCATATGCCCACCGACTCTACCTCTTGGCAGAATGCTATCGAACAGATTGACGACTTCTTAAGACTCCGACCGAACTATTTTGTCCAACAGATGGAACGTCTCATTCTCACCACATCCGAAGGTGAACATGACTATCATCTCTTTCCCAATCCCGCACATCAGCAGGCTTTCCTCCAGGTCAGTGGCAGCTCCTCTGGGTGGGTGCAATATCTTATTTACGATATGAATGGGCGGCAGGTGAAGGTCCAATCCATCTTCGTCATACCTCAACCCACAGTCTTCACTATCGACCTCTCCGACCTCGCAGCTGGTGTTTATGTCTTGCGTTTATCTTCATCCAACATGGTCTCAAGACTTTTCGTGTTCTAGTATTGCACCATCGGCATACACTTCCTATGTCAAAAAATAAGGGAACCCATTTGTGGAGTTCCCTTATTTTTTATCCAAATTGGTCATAAACAGACCTAAAAAGGCGAAATAAATTGTAAAAGTCGGCTTAATGACCGATTTGGGTTTATGCCTGGCAGAAGCAAGGTCAGCGCTTGATGACGCGGCGCACGGTGTTGCCTTTCTGCAGGCTGATGCGCAGGGCGTAGGTGCCTGTGGGCAGTTGTGAGATGTCGAGCTGGTTGGTGTTGGTGAATGTTGCCACCAGACGCCCGGAGTAGTCGTAGACTTCCACTTTCAGCACCCCTTCGGCTCCAATGGTGAGTTTGCCAGTGGTGGGGTTGGGGTAGATGGTGATGCCATCGAGGTCGGCCACGTCAGCGATACCCACGTGTTCGATGGTGAGCTTCAGAATGACAATGCTGTCGCAGCCTGCCTCGGTCTGACCTTCGTACACGTATTCACCTGTTTCGGTCAGCACCTCGCCGTTCCACTCATAGCTGTTGATGGCCGTTTCATGGATGGTGTCGCGGGTGCTGTAGTTGATAGTCAGGTGCAGTGTGGTGGTGCTGTCGCAACCCGCGGCATTATTGCTAGTATAACTAGGAGTACTAGTAGAGCTAGTGTAAGTACTGTCGTGCCAGGTGTAGCTGTCGCAAGCTGTGATGGCCTCCGTGCCAGTGGTGCTGTAGTTGATGGTCAAGTGCAGTGTAGTGGTGCTGTCGCAGCCCGCGGCATTAGTGCTAGTATAACTAGGAGTGCTAGTAGAACTAGTATAGGTGGTGCCGTGCCAGGTGTAAGTGTCGCAAGCTGTGATGGCCTCCGTGCCAGTGGTGCTGT
>CAMYZD010000067.1 GCA_947303735.1 uncultured Bacteroidales bacterium
CATGCAGCGAAGCCCAGTTGCCCAGGTCGCTCCAGCCGAAGTCGGCAGGGTGGGTATACACTTTGCCCTCGGCAGCGGCAGGCTCCATGACGGCATAGTCGATGGATATCTTCTCGCATTGGGGGAAGATGGTCTGCACGTCGGCATTGGTTTTCATGCGCTCCATGTCGTCGGCCAGATTGGGCTTGTAGGTGCGGATGGCATCGGTAATAGTGGCTACGTTCCACACAAATATGCCTGCGTTCCACAGGTAGCTGCCCTCGGCAAGGTACTGCTTGGCAGTCTCTAGGTCGGGTTTTTCCTTGAATGCCTCGACCGACATGATTTCACCTTGCGGAGATGTTTTGCCGCACTTGATATAGCCGTAGCCCGTTTCGGGACGGTTGGGCTTGATGCCGACGGTGACAATGGCGTTGTTTCCTTCGGTGAACGCGAGGGCGCCCGCAATCACGCGGCGGAACTCTTCGGGATTCATCACCACCGCGTCGGCAGGTGTGACCACTACGTTGGCATCGGGCGACTCCTGCTTGATGCGCCAGCAGGCCCATGCGATACATGGTGCCGTGTTGCGTGCTGCTGGCTCGGCAAGGATGTGGTCGACAGGCATGTCGGGCAGCTGTTGGCGCACAATGTCCACATAGGCGGCGTTGGTCACCACCCAGAAGTTCGACATAGGGCAGATGCCCTTGAAACGGTCCACTGTCAGCTGTATCAGCGTGCGTCCGCAGCCCAATATATCGATGAACTGTTTTGGGTATTCAGGAGTGCTCAGCGGCCAGAATCGGCTACCGATGCCGCCTGCCATAATAACTACTTGGGTATTCATGATGAAGTTTTTTTGAAGTAAGAGTTAAGAACTAAGAACTATGTAGTTTTTGAAGTGAGAGTTAAGAACTATGAACTATGAAGTTGATCGCTCGATTGTTTTTATTGAATTGAGAATTGAGAATGGAATGTGTTAACGTGTTAATGTGTAAATTTTTGATTAACGAATTTTCAACTTTCAATTCTCAATTTTCAATTCTCAATTCTCAATTCAGTTGCGGTATCCTATCACGTGGCGTACCTCGTCGAGTGTTCTGCGGGCGCTCTCGTGGGCTTTCTCCTTGCCTTGGTCCATCACACGGCGCAGGCGGGCATCGTCGGCCTGATATTCGATAATGCGCTGGCGTATAGGCTCCACAAATGCCACCATATCCTCGGCCAGCTGTTTCTTCAGGTCGCCGTAGCGTATCTGGCAGCGGTTGTAGAGGTCGTCGAAATACTCCACCGTCTCCTCGGTCGACACCACGCGCAGCAGCTGGAAGAGGTTCTCAATCTCCTCGGGCTTCTGCTGGTTCATCTGCGTGGGGCCGCTGTCGCTCTTAGCCTTCATAATCTTCTTGCGCACCACAGAGGGTTCGTCGGTGAGGAATATAGTGCTCGCCTCGCCCTCGCTCTTGCCCATCTTGCCCGCACCGTTGAGGGCAGGAATCTTCACCAACCCGGTGGCGGAACCGATGGCCTGGGGCAAGGGGAACACCTCGGCGTGATACATATTGTTGAACCGTCCGGCGAAGGTGCGTGTCATCTCCAAGTGCTGCTCCTGGTCTTTGCCCACAGGCACGCGGGTGGCCTTGTGGATGAGGATGTCGGCAGCCATCAGGGTGGGGTAGGTCAGCAGGCCTGCGTTCACATTGTTGGGGTTCTGGCGCACCTTGTCCTTGAAACTGGTGACGCGCTCCAACTCGCCCAGATAGGCATTCATGTTGAAGAAGAGGTAAAGCTCAATAGTCTCAGGCAGGTCGCTTTGCAGGTATATAGTTGCCTTGTCGGGGTCGAGGCCGGCAGCCAAATATGCCGCCATGATCTTGCTGGCATCGCCGTAGATGCTGCCCGGGGTGGGGTGGGTGGTGAGCGAGTGGTAGTCGGCAATGAAGAAATAGCAGTCGTGCTCCTCCTGCATGCGTACGAAGTTGCGCAGTGCTCCAAAGTAGTTGCCCAGATGCAGGTTGCCGGTGGGACGGATGCCGCTGCACACGATTTCGCGTTTTTGGGTGTCGGTCATATCAGCGTTTTTAGGTTTCGTTATTTCAGATTGAACTATTACAAATACATTATTATATATAAATAACTCACAAAACCGCTTTTTATTGTGTGTGGGTTTTGCGATAGTCAAAAGTGTGCTCAGTTTGATGTCCTACTGCCTTGTCCTTGCTGCCGAGGTGCCTATGGCTCATCCTTGGGTTTAAGAAGGAACGAATAATAGGTATAGGGAAGGTTGGGGGAAGGTAGGAGGGTACTGGAAGAGAGGAAAAAAATAAGGCTGACTTTACAGCCAGCCTTATCCTTTGTGTGTTGTTCTGCTTATTCAGCAACTTCAGCGGCAACTTCTTCAGCAACAGCTTCGACAGCCTCGGCAGCGGTGGTATCGATAGTCTCTTCAACCATCTCTTCAGCGGGAAGGGTGTCAATAACTTCCTCCTGAGCGGGGGTGTTGTTGCAAGCTGCAAAGGCGAACATGCCGGCGACAGCCATAAGGAACATTACTTTTTTCATCTTCTTGATTTTTTAAAGTTATCTATACTAGGTTATTAAAATTATTTCTTCGTTTGCTTGAGGTGGTGTTTTTCACTCTCAAATCGGATGCAAAAGTACTACATTTTCTACGACTAGAAAGAAAAAAAATGTCAAAAAATCTTAATGGTAGTACAAAATGTTAAAATTCAAAATGTTAAAAATGGACTTTTTCTTTAGTATGGATTCTTTTTCCTCTGAAATTCAGTATTTTTTAGTGGCATTTTTGAGAAAATTGACCCTTTTTTTGTCGATTTTTTTGTCCTTTGTTATGTTGTTTTTCTCCTTTTCAAGTGGTCTGCGGCAGGAGCAAATGAAAAAGACATCCGCGAGTCTCATAGTCGACTGTACACGGATGCCTTAATATATTATTACCTAAGATTACGGCAGGGGAACCAGACCGTTGAAACCCATGAATGCCATGGCGAGGATGCCGGCGGTGACCAGTGCGATGGGGACACCTTTCATCCCTTTGGGGGTGCCGGTGAGATCCATCTGTTCGCGAAGTCCGGCAAAGATGACCAGTGCGAGGGTGAAGCCCACGGAGATGCTGGCAGCATAGATGACGCTTTCCAGCAGGTTCATGTTTTTCTGGATGACCAATATGGCCACGCCAAGTACGGCGCAGTTGGTGGTGATAAGCGGCAGGAAGACGCCCAGGGTTTGGTATAGGGCTGGGGCAATTTTCTTGAGGACGATTTCGACCATCTGCACCAGGCCTGCAATGACTAGGATGTAGGCGATGGTTTGGAGGTAGCCTAAGTTGAATGGCACCAGCACGTAGTAGTAGATTAGGTAGGTTACCAGGGTGGCGAGGAGCATGACGAATAGCACTGCCCCGCCCATGCCGAGTGAGCTTTTCACGTCTTTGGAAACGCCGAGGAACGGGCATATACCTAAGAATTGTGCCAACACGACATTGTTGACAAAGATGGCGCCGATAATGAGAGCAAAAATACTAATTCCCATAATATTACATAATTATTTATAGGGTTGGATACCTATTGTTTCAAATTGCAAAGATACAAATATTTTGGAAAATAATCTATTTTATAGTAGTTTTTTCTCTTTTTTTGATATGTTGTGGCTTATTTTACTTGGAGGATGTCGCCGTGGTCGTCGACTATCTGGCGATAGAACCAGTCGGGGTAGGGGGGCTGCTGCGGGAAGCGCACTACGCCGGTGGGGGTGGTCTCGATACGGTTGTCTTTCATATACTTGATATTGCCATCGATGTAGCGTGTGAGCAACTGCTGGTCGAGAAGGTTCCAACCGTTCATCATCTCTTGGGCGAGGCGGTGGCTGAGGCGGGTGAGCTCAGCAGGGGTGGCGTTGTCGGTCAGCATGTTGACGGTGGAGATGAAGTTTTCTTCATAGGATTTTTGATATGTGCGGACATCTTGGATCATGGCATCGTAACGCAAGTAGCAGAAGTTGCTGACGCGGTTGAAGAGCCAGAAGGCGGCGGTGGGGGAGTACTGGCTCATGGAGCCGTTGCCCTCGCGGAAGCAGAGGGGCACGCTGTCGATGCAGCAGAACATGGGGCAGTAGCAGGTGCTGTAGGTATCGTCGACGCCAAACCAGATGATACCTCCCACGGGATTGGGCAGCCAACGACGGCATTGGGCAACAAAACTGAAGCCGGTCTGCTGGGTGGAGATGGCACGTTCGTGGATGTATTTCTTACCATCGACCTCAAACTCCATGGGACGCCAACGGTAGGGGCAGTGGAAGGGGCCTGCGCCCACGTCCTGGGTCATGTCCATGGGGGTGCCTTCGAAGTGGTCGCGCATCAGTTCCATCACTTCGTGTACATTTATCTTATGGTTAGGCTGAATCCATAGGGGCAGCCGCTTGGCTGTGGGGTCGCCCATGGCGAAGGCTTCATACTGCCTCATGCCATCGGCCACGCGGTTGAACATGGCGTAGACGCGAGCCTCGCAGGCGCGGAGGCCGGAGAAGGTTAGGGGATTGTAAGTGTCGGCGAATGAGAAGTCGGCGTCGGTGTGCTTGGGTTTTCCTGCGTAGGCGGCATAGCCGTTCTTCTTGGCGAAGGTGATGACATCCTCGCTGTAGACGCATTCCACTTCGGGTTGAAAAATGTGGCTGAGATGGCGGCTGCTGATGGCGGGGTGTGGGTCGTTCTTTTTCCAGCGGGCAGGCTCTTGTGGGAAGGTGGTGATGCGGGCTTGGTTGGCGTGGGCACTCACATAGCCTTCGGGCACACGACGCGCCACCCACACGGCACCTTTCTCAGCGCCCTTGCTGGTTATCTCGAAGAGCCACACCTCCTCGGGGTCGCAGAGGGAGAAGGTCTCGCCCCCGTCGGCATAGCCGTAGGTGGCCACCAGTTCGGCCATCACCTTGATGGCCTCACGGCAGTTGCGGGCGCGCTGGAGGGTGAGGTAGATGAGGTTGCCGTAGTCGATTCCCTCGGCGTTACCTTTTGAGAGGGGTTCGATGCCGCCCCAGGTGGTCTCGCCCATGGCAAACTGGCACTCGTTGATGAAACCCACTACACGGTAGGTGTAGGGCACCTGCGGGATTTCGATTTGGAACTTGAGGCTCCCGTAGTTGTAGAGCTTGACGGTTTCGCCCGGTTGATGGGTGCCGCCAGCGTGGTAGCGCAGTTGGCCATAGCGGGTATGGCTGTCGGCGGCATAAGTGATCATGGTGCTGCCATCGGTGGTGCTGCCTTTCGAAAGTAGGAAATTGGTGCAGGCCTGGCTCGGGATGGCGGCGAATAGAAGTAAGAGGTAAGAACTAAGAACTAAGAGGTGTTTCATAAGGTTGATGGTATTGATAGGATTATTTCTTTACAAGCTTGAGGTATGTCACAAGTTCTTGTGGTGCACGTGGAGAGGCTTCGTTCGTGTCGGCTGGTTTTTCGGTGTTGTGTCGGGTCTTGACGCGGACGATGTAGGCACCGGAGGGGAGGCCGGCAATGTTGAAGCGGGCGGTGCCTGCAAAGGTGTCCATACTGCGACCGGTCATGTCCATGACAAGGATTTCTACCACCTCGTCGGGAATGCCAATAACGGAGACTTCGCCTGTGGTGGGATTGGGCTTGAGGCTTGGTTCTTGGGAGGTTACGTTACCTCCATTGCTGCCATGACCTGCGGCCTTGGGATTGTCGAGCAATTCTTCTGTCGATGTACAATAGTACCAGATGCACAACGTATTGTTGGTACATACGAGGGCATAGATACAGGCTTTGCTATTGTTTTCCAAGTCGCTCTGACGAAAGGCGCACAACCCGTTCACTGCCGGACTCGCGTAGGTGTAGTTGACAACCGCCTGCGGCTCGCTCCAGACGGCCAGCACGTTTGTCACGCCCGGCACGTCTAGATAGAAGTTGCAATAGACGGTGTTGTCGTCCGAGATGGTTCCATTGGTTGAAATGCTCCCTGCTGTTTGATTGTTACAGTTGGCTGTAGGCATGAGGTCGACGCTGAAGTCTATCGAACATTCGGCACAGTTTTCGTCCAAGAGGCGAAAGGCGACTGTCGACGGGTCGAGTGCTGTCACGTCCAAAGTGATGGTGAATTGAAAGCAGTTGCCGGGAGTGGGGGTGGTGGGGGTGAAGGTATTGCCTGTAATCGTGATGTTGCCTGCCAACGGGTTGAACAGAGGCAGCAGCGAGTTGAAGCAGTGGGTTCTTCTCGAATTGTTGCACACCGTCACGGCAATATCGTATATTAGATGGCAGTTTTGGACAGATGTGTTCTTGCAGGTATAGCTGATGTCGATGCTGTCGCAGGGGCACAGGTCGGCATCTTGAATCACAAGGGAGCGGGCAGAGGCATGGCAGTTGGAGAAATAGTTTACCGAGAGGTCGTATTTGCCTAGTCCCACCAACGGAAGATTCAGCGGGGACGGCTGGGGGCCGAGAGGGCTGCTGGCATAGAGGCTGTTGTTGTGGTACCATTCCCAGCCATAGGATTGAAGCCGTGGTAGCAAGCCGTAGACGGGCAGCGACGCGTTGGCGATGTCGTAGCATACGTCGTAGCAGCCCGTCAGCAGGGCGTCGAAGTCGGGGGCGGCAGGGATATGGATGACGGCGGAGTCGGAGCGGCAGCCCGACACGGGGTCGTAGTAATAGGCCAGGGCTACGCCTGGATAGTGGTAGTCTGCCGTGTTGCCGTAGTCGCCGTTGCTCCAGTTCAGCATCTGGCTGGGGTTGTTGCCGATTAGCCTGACGAAACCTTGGTCGAGGCATTCATGCTGCGGGTCCATGTGGACGGAGGGGGGTGAGGGGGGATTCACGACGGTGATGGTCACTGGGGTGGCGGTGGCGGAACAGCCCTCGTTGATGTCCGTGACGGTCAGGTCCACGGTATAGGTGCAGGCGGTGCTGCCTGCGGGGAAAGACAGTGTGCCGGTGGTATTGGTTGTGGTCGTGGTCTGGTTGGTTGTGTTGTTGAGTACCGTCCAAAGATATCGGTAGTTGTTGCTCATGTCGTCGGGCCTGCCGTCGAGGTCGACGGTCTCCCCGACGCAGTAGTAGTACTTCTTGGGTATGATGATGGCGGAAGGCTGGTTTTTGAACTGCACGTTGACGGCTGCCTCTGTCTTGCAGTAGTGTTCGTTGGAGACGATGACGCTGTAGTCCCCCGTGTGGCTGACGGGTTGCGTGTAGGAGTTCGTGGACGGAGTAACACTCCAATTGTAGGTTGTGGTGCAACTAGGATTATACAGAGGACTGTTATTTATTCTGCATTCAAGCAATATTTCATTCCCAGGACAAACTGGTGCGTTTGCCGGCACCCACACAGACGGCTCTTTTAAGTCATTGGCAAAAGAAGAGATATTTAGATTTCCATTATGTTTACAACCGTTCTCGTCAGTGATAGTTAGTAGAATAATATAGTTCGTTGGCGGCGGGGGAAGATTAGAATTATACCTATATGTATGATATACAGAATTGCCATTGGTATCAAGGCTGGTGCCTTGGTCGCCAAAATTCCAGTGTGAGTGTAGGATGGTATGGGGCGACGGTAGCGAGGCGGTCAGTTGGATGGCGGTGTTGTCGCAGGTCCAATGTTCCAATCCCACGGGGTTGGCGGAGGTGACGTCCACGGTCAGGTTGCTGGTGTTTTCGATGTAGACCGAGCCGAGTGGGCAGTTTATGGTTATGCCGTCGTACATGACCAGAGAGAAGGTATACGTGCCATCGCACGGTATCGGATAGGTTATAGACCCCTGGCTGACGGGGAAGGTGAGATAGTCCGCCGTGCCGCCACTGCGGGTCACCATAATCTTGACCACCTTGCTGCCGTCGAGCGACAGCGAGCGGTTGTGGACGACGATGGTGGAGCACGCCTTCTGTAAAGAGAAGTCCGGCATAAAGTCGACGGTATATGCCATAGTCGCAGAGTAGCATGGATCCTCTTCGGTCTCCGCCCTTACTATCAGGGTGCCGACGGTGCTGACGGGTATCTCAATGTTTTCGTTGTAGTCGCCACTGACCGTCCAGTCGTTATCCTCCCTCCCCAGGATGGTCCAAACAATCGGTGTGGGAGGATTGTCCACACTGAATGATACAGTCTTGTTGCAATAGTCGACGGATGGCGTTCCCACAGTTAGGGGCTGGCAGGGCTTCACCTCGTTCTTTACTATTGTAGTGCAACTTGGATTGGTGCGGCTGATGACCGTGCAGGTATATTCAGACCCTCCGGGGGTGGCGGACACCACGTTGCTGTTGTCGGGCAGGTGTCCCCATTGGAAGTCGTAGTCGGAGGGGTTGAGGAGCGATTGCGGCTCTACGGCGACGTACGTGCCGTCGTAGCTGATATAGTGTGCGGGCGGGTTGGGAATCACCTGCACTATGCGGTTCGCCGTCGGCAGGTAGTCGCCGTTGGTGCATACGTCGTACGGGTTGCAGGTCAGCGTCACGAAGATGTCGCCGGGCCGGTTGAAGGTATGGTTGGCGTTGGGTCCCGTCCCGGTCTGGTTGTCGTCGGAGAAATGCCACCGGTACCTGCCTACGCCACCGCCACAGGCGGTGCACCCACGACCCGTGAGGTCGACGTTGGTGCCCTGGCAGATGGGAGCCTGTGGGTCGATGCTCAGATTCAAGGGCTGGGGCAGGGCGGCTATGGTGACATGGACGGTGGCGGTGTCCTCCTGTCCGCAATATTTCCTGATGAGGTATACGTCGAAGGGGATGTCCTGGTCGATGATATGGTCGATGTCGTTTACCAGCAGTGTGACTGCATTGGCGTGGATGTCGCCCTCGATGGTGGCGCAATGCTGCTCTTCATCGCTCAGCAGCCACTCGTACAAGACCCCGTCTTGGTAGGGCACCACGCTGTTGCCCCACACCAGCCGTGTGCCCGGGCAGACGGTGAGGGCCTGGGGCAGATGGTGCTGGGCCAGTGCGAAGGGGACGACCATGTGGGTGTAGTGGTCGGCGGAGACGCATTGCAGCTCGCGGTCGTAGTAGTAGGCGTCCACGCCGCACACCTCTGGGCCGTAGGTGATGGAGACCTCCTCGCCCGACACGCGGGAGGGTGCGGCGGACGCACAGACGGGTTTCCAGATGATGTTGTAGAGGGGGTTGGAGGGGGTAGCCTTCAGTAGTATGGTGGAGTGTGGGCAGGCCACAGCGGGGTTGTCGGGGTCCATCTCCTCCACGGTGGGCGCGGGCGGCGGGTCCTTGACGGTGAGGATGAACGAGGCCTCGCTGCAATAGCCGCCGTTCTCCGCAGTGACGCGGAACCTGCCCGCGCTCTGGATGACACTGGTGGCGAACTGTGCCGTGGGCGCGGGGGAGGTGTAGACGGGTTGGTCGCTGCCCGGCTCGTAGACCTTCCATGTCATGAGGTTGTTGGTGGTGGGGGCATCGGTGGTGAGGGTGGCGGTGTTGGTCAGGCAGACCTCGTTGTCGCCTAGGATTCTGATGCCGGGTCGAACGACGACGGTAATGCTCTCCGTGGCGAACTCGCCACAGGCAAGGAAGTCGCACTTATATCTCACAGATATTTGGTACGTGCCGGGGCTGGTGAACTTATAGGTCATCTTGTTGGCGCCGTTGACGGGAGTTGAGTCCACCCCGGCAGTGGGCGTGATGCTCCATGCGTAGCGTGTGGAGCCGTAGAGGGGTACGCTGTAGAGCACCGCATCGCCCACGCACGCCTCGGTCTGCCCGTCGATAGGCACCCCGTTCTGGATGATGGGGATACGGACGCTCAGGCTTCCCTGGCAGACATTGCCTCCGCATAAGGTGCCGTCGAGGCTGATGATGCCGTAGCCGTCTGTCGGGCTGTCCCACACGACGGTGATGTCGGGTGTGCCCTGCCCATTGACAAGGTGTCCGCCCTCGACAGTCCAGAAGTATTCGTCGCAAACCGGGGGGGCACCGGTGTGGTAGGTGACGGTGCTGCCCTCGCAGGCCGTACCGTAGCAGGAGAGCTCTAGGGGAGCACCCTCCAGCACCTCGATATAGAAAAACTCCTCGTCGTAGCATCCGCAGTTGTTGTAGACGCGGTGGGTCACCGTGCATGGCATGGTGACGCTCTGTAGTAGGAAGGAGTGTGAGGATGAGGTGCTGCCGCAGCCCTCCCAGTAGTAGCCTGCGATGTCGCTACTCTGGGTGTGCGACTGGTCGGCGAACTCGACGTCCATGCCCTGGCAGACATAGATGACGTGGTCGGCGTTGTACCCGGGTACGGAGGAGGCTGCCGCGATGGGCGACTCGATGAGACGTACCGTTTGGCGGTGCGTATAAGTGTGGCCCGATGCGGTGGTGACGGTGACGACCAGTTGTCCCGTCGCTTCGGTGCCCCAAATGACGGTCGCCTCGTTGCCAGTGTAGCTGACCGATGCGGCACCGTATACTGTCCATGCCCAGTTAATCACCGCGTCGCCGTCGGTGCTGGCATAGGCGGTGTATGTTACCTCCTGATTCTGACATGCCACGATGGTGTTCGACAGCTCGTCGTGGTAGAGATGTCCCGTACCGTCGAGGAGGCACTTGGACTCGAAGTCGCCAA
The DNA here is from genome assembly GCA_947303735.1 of uncultured Bacteroidales bacterium. Classification (GTDB taxonomy): domain Bacteria; phylum Bacteroidota; class Bacteroidia; order Bacteroidales; family P3; genus Colimorpha. The sequence continues at coordinate 10,551 of CAMYZD010000067.1, forward strand.
TAATAGTGACGTTGTACTGAGGGCCGCTGGGGTTGCTGCCCGGGTCACCGCCCGGCCCGTTCGGGTCAATCGGAGATTGCGCTGCGACTTGGACGGGAAGCAAGATGGCTAAACCAAGAACCAAGAGGGTGGGTATGACTGTGTGAAAGCGTGATTGTTTTTTCATGGCTTTACGATTTTATATTGATAACTATTTGTTGTGGTTATAATGGACAGATAGTAGACCCCTGACGGGAGGTGTGCGATACTGATTTTGTCATCGGTAAGCACAACCTGTTCCGTCCTGCCAATGGAGGAGAGAAGGCGGACAGTTGTGACAGGTTCTCCGCCTGTATGGATATAAACTACATCTGTGGCAGGGTTGGGGTATACTTGCGGCATAGTTTTGTCGTTTGCGTTAATACTTATGTCCCCAACTTGCAAAATCTTCGATATTGGCTCAGCGGGATGATAGTAATAGTCGCCCTGTTGCGTGGCGGTAATAGTGGCAGTACCGTCATGTAGGAGATGGAGTGTCGAGCCGTCGATATAGGCGGTTGTGTTGTCGCTACATGTGTATGACACCGGCAGCCCGCTGGTGGCGGTGGCAGTCAGCGTCACAGGGCTGTCCGTTAGCGAGAATGTCAGATTTTGCTGCCATTCGATGGTTTGCTCCTGCCTGTCTGACGGGTGCACGTAAGGATGGGCAAACTCAGGGTTGATATATTTGGCAATATATACTTGGCTAGAACCCTGATTATGGGTTGTTATGGTGTCAAACGTTGCATCTTCTCGAAGAATTCCTGTAAGATATAAAACACTATCTACAGAATGCGTTTTGGTAGCACCATTTTGTGGAGAATGTTGTCCTAATTCAATTTGCCCTATTTCATGACCGTTATAGTCCCATATTAAAACAGCTCTATTGTTCTGACCTGCTTGATTAGGAGAGGGAATTATGGTATCAGCAAAAGCCACCTCAGCATCAAAACTACTTTGCGCGAAAACCCGGTTGTTGCTTGTTTCCAGATATGAGATGCCATCAACTCTCCCTTCACTTGTGGTAGGACTAAGTATTCCAACAGAAGAAAGGTCAAGTTCATCTGTTAGACAAAGCCAAAAACCTGACTTATTAGGGATATTAACAGAATAGTCTTTATAACGAACATCGTTAACTGTGACATCTGGGAACCAGTATGTTCGTCCTGAAACAAATAGTTTATTTGTTTTGTTGTCTATATGGGTTCGACTTATGGCTATTTGTGGTTCTCCATCCCCGTCATGAGACAACTGAACAATTCCTATCGCATGTAAATCTTGGTTGTATTTTATCACCCATGAAGGTGTACTAAAATCATTTAAAATAAGTGAATCAGAATTTGCAATATATAGTCTGTTCAGAACAGATTGCCCGTACAAGGTCATGTACAAGTTGTTTCGAGAGTCTATGTCAAAAGTGGTTATTTCGGTAGTTCCAGGTATATATGTCAAGGCCGAGTCGAACACATACACGGCATCAATCAGACTGTCGAAATGGGGTGAGAACTTCAAAATCTGCTGGTTCCCGATATAGGTGGGATAAGGAATGGGGTAATAGATATTGTGCGTGCCGTCGACCACTATCTTCAATGCCCCAATGGTGCCTTCGTCAATCCGCCACCAAGGGAAATCATTCGTGCTATGGTTATACTGGCCGTAAACGGCATCGCCAGACTGGCGCACGACATAGATGTTGCCCTCGCTGTCGACATTGAAACTTTCCCACGACAGGGCTTCTGCACGCAGCTGGTCGGTATAGGCAGACCCCAATGTGGAACGCCAGGTCAGCGCATTGCCGTTGGTGTCGGTATAGCCCACACAGAGGAGGTGCCGCTCGACGGCATTCCCGTCGAGATCGAAGGTGATAAAGGCAGTATAGACCGGACTTTCCACGCTGTCGGTGGGCATCAGGTAGTCGTCGTTGCCCGTCAGCAGGGTGTCGAGATAGTAGAGTTTTTTTTCATACTGGCTATAGCCGTTGTCGAATGGCAGGCAGAATCGCACCATCACCATGATGGCACTATCGCCCACCATACGCAGGGCATGGGCATAGTCGTGGTCTTTGTCGTTGTAGATGGCCTTGTGCCACAGCAGCTCGCCCGACGGGGAGAGCTTGGCAATGACGATGCCATGCTTGAGCGGCATCGTGATGACCGACGAGGGCAGGAGCCGCTCGCCGCACAGTTCGGCATAAGGCGAGAACTCGCCAAGGATATAGAGGTTGCCCGCCGAGTCGACGCACGAGCCCACCAAATGGTTTGTCGTCACTCCGGAGGTGACCTCTTGCCCCGTGTAGGTGCGTACCCACTCGAAGCCTTGTGCTCTTAAGGAATTGAGAATTAAGAATTGAAAATTGAAAAATAAAAAAAAGAATATGATTGCTCTTTTCATAATAGTGTGGTATTAGGTGTGTTCTATTTATTCACTTCTTGGTCATCCAAACAGACAGAACCCATTAATCTGCCAGACAACCGTTGTTTAACAATTGGTTTACGGGTGCAAAGATACGACTATTTTTTCATTTGACAATAAATTATTTGTCATATTTTTGAGAGGGGGTAATTATTTGATATTCTATCTATTGAATCGCAATTAAATTAGGATGGGTTCTATTAATTCAAAAGTTGGGAGTAAAAATGGGAGTAAAAATGGGAGTAAAAATGGACGATACTATTGACGACCAAGCATTTGTCCTATTTAACGTAAGTCCACTGGACTTCCTTAATCTATTTAACTTCCTTTTTAACTCCATATTATACAATTTAGGTGACTTCTATTAATTGCCTCGAAGTGGCAAACTCTCAATAACCCCGCACTTA
>CAMYZD010000068.1 GCA_947303735.1 uncultured Bacteroidales bacterium
AGATTGGCAGCCGCAACCGCATACCGTTATGGATGTTCGGGTTGCTGTATTAACCGAGAGAGGCTCCGAAGAATAGAGGAGCCTTTGAATGCGAGTAGTAGAAGGGTGGAGGAACCATCACAGACGCTTTAGGTGGATTTAGTATATTCGTTCTGTGTCACACGTCCCTATTCGGGACGAATCTCCGACTGCAAAGGTACTAAAAACAAATTACTTTACAACAAAACTTCGCAACTTTTTGATGGTTTATTCCGCAACTTTTCGTGTTAAGGCGGTGAGACATTTTACCAACAAATCGGGACTCCGTGAATTCACAATGCAAGGTACCTTCTTTTTTGAGATGAAAAGATTACTTGCATGGAAGTCCTATATGACGAAAAGAAAGAGTCAAAACACAATAAATGTGGGGATATTACGTTGTAATAATATAAACAAAAAAGATTGAACGATATACAATGAAGAGAATTACTATTATTTTTGCCGCAATGCTGACGGGCTTTGCTGCAGTGGCACAGACCACCACGAACGAGAAAAAGGATGAGGGCTACAAATTTACCGTCATCAAGGAACTGCCTGTTACACCTGTGAAGAATCAGGCGAAGGCGGGTACCTGCTGGGATTATGCTGGCACCGCCTTTATTGAGGCGGAACTGCTGCGTATGGGCAAGGGCGAATATGACCTCAGCGAGATGTTTAACGCTTACAACGATTATTGTGACCGTGCGATGGCCGCCATACGCACGCATGGCGATATTTCCTTCTCGCAGGGTGGCTGCTTCGGCGACTTGCTCCACGTGATGGAACAGTACGGCCTAGTTCCTGAAGAACAAATGCGGCCCGGTGTGATGTATCGCGACAGCCTTTCGAACCACAGCGAGCTGAGCGCTATGACCAACCCCATGGTGAAAGCCGCTGCCGGGAGCAGCAGCTTGCAGAGCGACTCGAATTATCAACTGCTCTGCATGAAGGCTATTCGTGCTGTGCATCAGGTGTATCTGGGTGTGCCGCCCGAGCAATTCACCTATAAGGGCAAAAGCTATACCCCTCAGTCTTTCTACAAGTCCACCGGTCTGAATGCCGACGACTATATCCAGATAACAGCCTTCCTGCACGAACCTCTGTATAAAACCTTTGCAGTGGAGAGCCCCGACAACTGGCGCCATGACCTATCGTATAACGTCACCCTCGACGAATTGTTGGAAATAACCGATTATGCCATCCAAGAAGGCTACCCCGTGGGTTGGGATGCCGACGTCAGCGAGCAGGGTTTCCGCTTGGGCAACAAGAAAGGTTTCTGTGTGCTGCCTGCTACCAGCGTGGATAACAATGCACTAGCCGGTAGTGATTTGGCTCATTGGACGGGCATGACAGCCAAGGCAATACAGGACGAGGCGGCTGAGCACCCCACTCCCCAGCGTTGGGTCACTCCCGAAGAACGTCAGCTGGGTTGGGACAACCACGAGACCAACGATGACCACCTGATGCTCATCTATGGTACCGCCAAAGACCAGATGGGCAACGAGTACTATCTGGTAAAAAACAGCTGGGGCAACTACAACGGCGAGTTCAAGGGTATGTTCTTCTGCAGCAAGGCCTACTTCCGCTACAAGACCATCACCATCCTCATCCATAAGGATGCCCTCTCCAAGAACATGAAAAAGAAGCTTGGGGTGAAATAAGGAAGAGCAGCATTTAAGTAGAAGTCAGCACTCCAGACTGTTCTATTCTGCCAAAAGAAAAGAGGCCGTCTATCTATGTAGGCGACCTCTTTTCTAATTTTTATTGTTTGCCCTTCTGAGAGGGTTTGCGTCTTTGATTGTTTCAGTATGGTTTAAGGCTTCCTTTGGGTTACACTCTGTCTATTTTTCTTGCTGAGCCATAGGTTTTTCGCTTACCTGAACGAAGGTGAAGTGAATAAGGATTGTAGAAGGAGTGGAGGAAACCCATAGGCAGGGGAAAAACACGGCATTATCATCGTAGGGAGATGGTTACGAGCTGAGGGATGGAAGTTGATGAAAATGTGGTTAATGGATGATAATGAGGCGTTGGGAGCTGATATGGTCTTCGGTCTGGAAGACGAGGGTGTAGGTGCCCGCAGGGAGACGGCTGGTGTCGAGTGTGGGAGAGTTGGTGTCGCTGACCTGAAGTGTCGTTGCAGCGCGGCCTGATGCATCGAAGAGGGTGAGTGTGCCAGATGTGGAAATGCCTTGAGGCAGAATGCAGCGGACCTGTGAGTTTGATGGATTTGGATAGAGGCGCAGGACATAAGCGTCAGAGTTGTGGACGGGCTCATTAATGCCTTCAAAGGGAGTGGGGCAGGTGAGGGTTAGTGTATAGGTGCGGCTGGTGAGGGAGTCTTCGGCCAGTATGTGGAGGATGAATTGACGGGTGAAGGTGTCGGGGGTGAGGGTGTCGATGGTGACGGTGGCGTCGGCTGCCTGCGTGACATACGACAGAGTGGTTGCTGATAGCGAAGCTTCGTCGGGTAGGCTGAGTGTATAGGTTAGGTTGTCACGCTGAAAACCTTCGATGGGTGTTCCGTTAATGGAGAGATTGTCGAGCCAAGCGCTATAGATGAATTCGATGTCGTCGACCGAGAGGGAGTCTTTGGCACTGCCACCACCCGGAGTGGTGTTGGTGGTCATGGACATGAGGATGTAGTTGACCGACGAGGTGCCATCGTAGGTGAAGGGCACCCGTTGCTGTACCCAGGTGGGGGTGGTGGAGGAACTGGTGGTGCGCGAGAACTGGGCTTCGGCCATGCCGCTATAGAGGGTAGGGTCGGAGCAGTCGTTGGGGTCGCGGAAATCGCTGTCGCCATGGAGATAGGCTCGTACGCTCCCCATTGATGAGGCGCTGGCAGCGTAGTATGAGACCCATACGTACATCGAGTCGGGGGTGCCGCTGAAGGGGTGGCAGTAGGAGCTGCCTCGGTGGGTGTAGTTGTAGTTGCTGGCACTGGCGGCGGAGGTGCTGCCAGCGTGGATTTGTCCTGTGGTCATATTGCCGTTGGCCACTACGCCTAGCACCGAGCGGGAGTAGATGGTGAGGTAGGAGTTGCCTGTGGAGCCCGGGCGACCGCCGTTGCGGTGGTAGTGCTGGGCGGTGCTAGCAGCCCACGCCCATGAACCGTCGGCTTGAGGAAAGGAGCTCCAGTGGCTGGGGCAGGCGGTGGCGGAGGTGCCTTCCCACGACTCGAAGCCGGGGTTGAGCAATTGGTACTGTGCTTGAGTGGAGGTGTGGGCAAGCAGAAAGGTCAAGAGGATGGCGACAGGGATGATGCGGTGTGTCATGTTGCGAATTATATTAATATTGTAATAGGCGACCAGAGTCGGTAGCTAGAGGGTGTGGTCGGTTGTGTGATTGATAACTATCTGGGACGTAGTGTGACGAAGGGGATGAGTATTTCCTCCATCGAGATGCCTCCGTGCTGGAAGGTGTTCATGTAGTATTGGACGTATTGGTTGTAGTTGTTGGGGTAGACGAAGTAGTCGTTCTCGTGGCAGAAGATGTAGGGAGAGGTGACGTGGCGGCGAGGGAGGAAGATCTTGGCTGGGTCCTTCACCTCGAAGACCTCCTTGGGGTTGTAGTCGAGCAGGCGTCCCTGCTTGTAGCGGAGATTGACGCTGACGCTTTGGTCGCCTTTGACGCGGACGGGGTGGTCGATGCGTACGGAGCCGTGGTCGGTGGTGATGATGATGTTGACATCGCGACCGCTGAGGGCCTTGAAGACCTCGGCGAGAGGCGAGTGCTCAAACCAACTGAGGGTGACGGAGCGGTAGGCTTTTTCGTCGGCGGCTAGCTCGCGGACTATGTCGCTGTCGGTGCGGGCGTGGGAGAGCATGTCGACGAAGTTGTAGATGATCACGTTGAGTCTGTTTTGAAGCAAGTTGGGTATGCTGTCGACCAAGCGACGGCCGTATTGGGCGTTGAGTACCTTGTTGTAAGAATGCTTGATGTTGAGGCCGTTGCGTCGTAGGTTTTCGTCGAGGAGTTCGTTTTCGTATTGATTCTTGAAGCCTTCTTGGTCTTCGTTGACCCAGTATTGTGGGTATTTGCGTTCTATCTCGGAGGGCATGAGTCCGCCAAACATGGCGTTGCGGGCAAACTGGGTGGTGGTGGGGATAATACTGTAGTAGAGACCGTCTTCGAGGGTACGGAGGTACTGTTCGATGGCGGGTTGCAGATATTTCCACTGGTCGTAACGGAAATTGTCGATGACGATGAGGAAGGTGGGGCGCTCGTCGCGCAAGAGGGGGAAGAGGCGTTCGCGCAGCACGGTGGGGGAGAGGGTGGGCTTGTCGTCGGTGACATTGCCGCCAATCCAGTCGAGATAGTTCTTCTCGTAGAACTTGCAGAAGAGCTGGTTGGCTTCGGCTTTCTGGGAGATGAAGATATCGTGGATGTTCTGGTCGTCGGAGTTGGCGAGTTCGAGTTCCCAATAGATGAGCTTGCGGTAGAGTTGAACCCACTCGTTGTGGTCGAGCCGGTTGGAGAGCTCCATGCCTATTTCGCGGAATTGTTGCTGATAGGTCATGGTGGAGCGTTCGTTTTGCAGCCGACGGGCATCGGTGTGCTTTTTGATGGCAAGGAGTATCTGGTTGGGGTTGACAGGCTTGATGAGATAATCGCTGATTTTTCCACCCAGAGCTTCGTCCATGATATGCTCCTCCTCGCTCTTGGTAATCATTACCACTGGCACTTGCGGGTAGCGTGTTTTTATTTGGCTGAGGGTGTCGAGGCCGCTGATGCCGGGCATGTTCTCGTCGAGAAAGACGAGGTCGATGGCGTTGGGGTTGGCTTCTAGCTCGTCGAGGGCTTCGCTGCCGCTCATGACGGGGATGACGTTATAGCCTTTTTCTTTGAGGAAGAGGATGTGGGGTTTGAGAAGGTCGATTTCGTCATCGGCCCAGAGGATGTTGATATTGTCCATGATGCTGCTACTATTTTAAAGTAAAGACTAAGAAACTGTTTAAGTTTAATTTAATGTTTTTCTCAAAGCATATATACGGCATCTTTTTCTCCTTTTTTCGCTTACAATGGAACCCCATTGCGCCCTCAAAAAGGCGTAAAATCTGCTCGTCTATCTGCATAATAAAATTCATCAATCAAATTTAAACAGCTTCAAAAAGTAAAAACTAATACTTGTCGCGGCAACGAACCTTTTAGTTCTTAACTTTAGCTTTAAAAAGATAACGCCAAAAAGACACAATTATTGTGCGCCCCCGCTATAGAGAACCTCGGTTTTGGTATTATAGAAGCCTTTGGTAAAATATGTGCCGACCCTATGCGGCTTCAACGTGTCCTAAGTTAGAGGCGGGAGAGAATGGACGGGATGTCTTCGACGAAGGAGGTGAAGCGGGGTAGGTCTTGGAGGTATGGCTCGGGGTAGTCGCGGTTGAAGCGGACGAGGGTGGTGTGCGGATACTTCTGCGCCATCTGCTCAAAGGGAAAGCGGATGATGCCGGGGGTGTTGTAGCCGATGCCGAATTCCAGCAACAGCAGCCTACCTTGAGAGGCCTGTTTGACAAAATTGGTGTAGCGCTTGGCTTGGCGGTGCCAGCGGTAGTCCTCGACAAAGGTCTCGTCTACCCGCAGGTTCAATGCCGCCTCTGAGCCGTCGGGCATGTGAGGAATCAGTTCGGTAGGGATACGACAGTCTTTGATATGCGGCAAAACCTTCATTATCCACTCTTTGTTGTTTATCAGTATCTTTGGGCTGCCTGATGCTGGCTGGAAGAAGCAGTAGTCGCCCTGCGTGGCAAATATGTTGTCGGTGGGGAATCCGGCGAGCTCGAACTGGGCGTCGACATTGGTGGTGACGATGAATGTGGGGCGGTGGGGATTGATGGCAGAGAGTGTTTCCTTTAATACCCGATAGAGTGGTAGCGCCCCCGAGCGGTAACGGCAGAACCAAATGTGCTCGGCCCAGTAAGCCCAATACTCCTCACGGGACTCGAAAGGGTAGAAACTTGAGGTATAGAGGTCGGTGAATCCGTAGCGCTCTATCCAAGGGGCAAATACGCTACGGAAGTCGTCGCCGGCATAGTCCAGCCCCGCGGCAGTGGTAAGTCCGCTGCCAGCACCAATGATGATGTTGTCGGCAGAACTTAGTGCCTGACGTAAGAACTCAATACGTTCGGAGAAGCTCGTTGTAGATGTCATAATCGATGTCTTTGAAGACGTTGAAAACTACTTTGATTGTGCTATTGTGAGTTTGTAATAGGGGATTATTGATTGTCGTATTAACACATTCAATAGCTATTTCAGCCGCTCGGCGATTGGGAAAACGGAACTCGCCAGTGGATATGCAGCAAAAGGCTATGGTGCGGCAGCCATGGTCAGCAGCCAGTCGCAGACAAGAACGATAGCACTCGGCCAACTGCCACTCTTGCTCAGGGGTGGGGATGCCGTTGGGAACGATGGGACCGACCGTATGGATGACATATCGGCAGGGCAGGTTGTAGCCAGCGGTGATAATGGCTTTTCCGGTGGCCAGTTCGCTGCCTTGCAGTATGTTGTCGCACTCTTGTCTCAGCTGTAGCCCTGCTGCAGAATGGATTGCATTGTCGATGCATGAGTGGAGCGGATGCCAGCATCCGAGGCCTCGGCTGTTGGCAGCGTTGACAATGGCGTCGACTTTCAGACGTGTGATATCGCCCTGCCAAAGGGTTCCGGTATTCTCCACCACACCTTTATCAAGCAATTGAGCCTTCAGTTCGGCATCTTGCGCCTTGATGTACTTGTCGCTCAGTGGTTGAGGCTCCCAGACATTCATCAATGCCCGTAGCATCAATTGCTTTTCCTTAAGGGAGACAGGTATTTCACTCTCGACCCCCTCTTGCTCCATCAAGTAGCGGATGCAATAGTCTATATTTTCATTCCTTTCCATAGTAGCGTTCACGGTCGGAGACTATTTCATGCAGGTTGCTGTAAGCCCAGTCGAGCAGTTGCCGTAGGACTGGTAGGAACGAACGACCACGGTCGGTAAGGGCATATTCCACGCGTGGCGGCATCTCGGCATAGACTTTGCGGCTCACCAGTCCATCGGCCTCCAACCCACGCAAGGTCTGAGTCAGCATCTTCTGCGAGCAGTCGGGGTTCTTCTGCTCAATATCGCGGAAACGCATTGCCCCTGAGGCTTCGCCCAGGGTATAGAGCACAGCCAATGTCCATTTGCTGCCAATGCGCGCTAATATATTGCGGATGGGACATTCGGGGAAGACGGGGTCACGAATAAAGTCTTTGGAAATCATAGCACCAGATTTGAATGTTGAGGAGTTTCAGGCTGCAAAGATACATCTTTTTTTACAAACAGGCAGACATTTTTGCCGAATGCCCGCCTGTTTGTTGTTAATTGGCGAGCCAATAGGCAGTTACCATACTAGCGGATCGTTGAGTATGACACCGTCGACCATCGGGCTGTCGGCCTCGGTGAAAACACTGGCCTTGTACTGGATGCAGAGGTACGTAAGAGGTTCGGTACCTGTGTTTTTTAAGGCTCGGCGGCCATTGGGGCTCACACGGACAATGGTGCCTTCTGTCACAGGGAACTGCTCGCCGTCCACCTGATAGGTGCCTTTGCCACGTAGTATGATGTACAGTTCTTCGTGTGATTTGTGGGTGTGCAGGAATCCACTGTCCTGGCCAGGTAGAAGGGTCTGAAACGAGAGTTCGCTACCCGTAGCCCCCACGGCTTGTCCGACAAATACTTTGCCCTTGATGACATTTGGCCCCATCGGGAGTTCATGCTCAATAATTTGGTCGATGTTTCCTACACTGACGGCTGCATAGTTGCTGCCACTTTTGATTGTTTCGATTGTTCTCATTGTATCTATTATTAGTTGATTAATTACGGATGCAAAAATACAATACTTTCTGAAACCCTGCAAGAAGGTACCTAAACGAAATCCACTTACCTTTTGGTGTGTAATGCACCTATAGAAAGAGTTTTATTTCTGAGAATTAACATTATTTAATGGCCGACACTGTCCGATACGCCTTGTTTTTTGTCCCCAATAGGCTCTCATTAGCCATTTTTCGACGATTGGCATCCTCCCCATGTTTGTATATTTGATTATAGTACTAATAATCAGATTTAAGGCTTGCGAACTACTCGTTCCGACAAATAAAAAAGAGGTGTCCTCGCAAGGACACCTCTACCACAAAAAAGCATGATCGCTTATAATACCTGGACGGGTTCAATCAGACCCTTGCCGAGCTCGATAGCCTCCTCGTTTTGGGGGATGAGCTTGTGGTGACGCTCGGGGAGCGATTTCTCCAGTCCCTTGTGAATAAACTCGGAACCGACGATGGGTTTCAGTTTTAGGAAGCCACCGAGGACCACCATGTTGAACACCTTCGAAATGCCCATTTCCTGAGCTTTCTCAGTAGCGGCAATCTTATAGATGTTGATGTCCTTACGGGTAGGTTCGTGGGTGATACCATTGGGGTCGTAAATCAGCAGGCCACCGGGTTTCACAGAGCTCTCGAATTTGTCGAGCGACTGCTGGTTGAGCACGATAGCGGTGTCGAACTTACTGATGATGGGCGAGCTGATGCGCTCGTCGCTGACGATGACGGTGACGTTGGCGGTGCCACCACGCTGCTCGGGACCGTAGGAAGGCATCCAGAGCACTTCTTTATCTTCCATAACGCCTGAGTAGGCAAGGATTTTACCCATCGAGAGGACACCTTGTCCACCAAAACCGGCGATGATTATTTCTTCTGTCATGATTTCTATTGTTTTTAAGGTCGGACTTGTCGGACTCGTCAGACTAGCCGGATAAATCCGACGATGTTTAAAACTTATTGCTTAACGGTTAACGGGGCAGAGACCACCAGACGGTTGATGTCGATGCCTTCGGCAATCTTGCCATCGACTTTGATGTCGCCCAGCGGGTAGTTGGGGAACATGTTCTCTTCCATCCACTTGTTGGCCTGAACGGGGGTCATCTTCCAACCGCTGTTGCAGCTGCTGACGATTTCGACGAAGGAGAGGCCCTTCTTGTCGCGCTGGTTCTCAAAAGCCTTGCGGATAGCAGCTTTGGCCTTGCGGACGTTGGCGGGAGTGTGGACGCTCTGGCGGGTCACATAGCAGGTGCCGGGAAGGGTGGCGAGAAGCTCGGTGATACGCAGGGGATAACCGTTGAGGTCGACGCGGCGGCCGTAGGGGGTGGTGGCAGACTTCATGCCGACCAGGGTGGTGGGGGCCATCTGGCCACCAGTCATACCGTAGATACCGTTGTTGATGAACACCATGACGATGTTCTCACCACGGTTGGCGGCATGGATGGTCTCGGCGGTGCCGATAGCAGCGAGGTCGCCGTCGCCCTGATAGGTGAAGACGTAGGTGTCGGGGTTGAGGCGCTTGATGGCGGTGGCGACTGCTGGAGCGCGGCCGTGGGCAGCTTCCTGGAAGTCGACATCGAAATAGTTATAGGCCAAGACGGAGCATCCGACAGGGGACACGCCGACGGTCTTATCTTGGATACCCATCTCGTCGATAACCTCGGCGATGATGCGGTGAGCGGTGCCGTGGCCGCAGCCGGGGCAGTAGTGCATTACATTGTCGGTAAGCACTTTTGTTTTGGTGTAAACCAGATTCTCAGGTTTTACTATATCGTTAGCCATTGTGATTCGATTTAAAAGTTACTTGATGATTTTCTGTTCCATAGCTTCGAGAACCTCTTCGGGGGTGGGGATGATACCACCGAAGCGGCCATAATGCTCGATAGGAATCTGGCAGTCAGCAGCCAGTTTCACGTCCTCGATCATCTGACCGGCGCTCATCTCGACGCAGAGCATACCCTTCACTCTCTTGGCAAGTTCGGCGACCTGCTTGCTGGGGAAAGGATAAAGGGTGATGGGACGGAGTAGACCGACCTTCAGACCCTTGGCGCGGGCGAGTTCCATGCTCTTCATGCAGATACGTGAAGAGGTGCCGTAAGCGACAAACACATAGTCGGCATCGTCGCAGTTCAGCATTTCGTAGCGCACATCTTCTTCCTTCATCTGGGCATATTTCTTCTGCAGTTTCTGGTTGAAGACTTCCTGACGGGATGATTCAAGTTCGAGGGAGGTGATGATATTGCGCTGGCGGTTGGCGGGTTTGCCCCAGGTGCCCCAAGGAGCCTTTTCGCGACGCTCCTCATCAGTCCAGCGGGGGATATAGTCGCGGGTATAGCACTTCTCCATGCACTGGCCGATAGCGCCATCGGTGAGAATCAGGACGGGGTTGCGATACTTGAAGGCGATGTCCCAAGCGTCGAATACAAAGTCATACATCTCTTGCACGCTGGCGGGAGCCATGACATACAGCTGGTAGTCACCGTGTCCGCCACCCTTGGTGCTCTGGAAATAGTCGCTCTGAGCGGGCTGGATGGTGCCCAAGCCGGGACCACCGCGCATGGCGTTCATCACCACGCAGGGGATTTCGGCACCGGCGAGATAGGTAAGACCTTCGCACATCAGTGAGATTCCGGGGGAAGAAGAAGAGGTGGCAACTTTCTTGCCGGTGGCAGCACCACCATAGACCATATTGATGGAGGCAAGCTCAGACTCAGCCTGCAGCACCACCATACCAGTGGTCTCCCACGGTTTCTCGGCCATAAGAGTTTCCATAACTTCCGACTGCGGAGTGATAGGATAGCCAAAGTAGCCGTCCGTACCGCTGGCAATCATAGCGCGGGCAATAGCCTCATTGCCCTTCATCAATTTGAGTTCTTTTGCCATGTTATTGTTCTTTTTACTTGTTTAACATTTGACTTTGTAGACGGAAATGACGCCGTCGGGGCACACGACTGCGCAGCTGGCGCAACCGATGCAGTTGTCGTTTACGACATGGGTGTAGTTATAACCCTTGCCGTTTACATTCTTCGATAACTCGATGCAGTGCATCGGGCAAGCTTCGAGGCATACGCCACAGCCCTTGCAGTGCTCGGTATCGATTACGATTTGTCCTTTAAATGCCATAATATTAGATTTATATGATTAATAATTATAGTTAAGTCCTCACTTGAGTCGGATTTGCAAAGATACAACTTTTTTTCTATATGATAAAATAAATTTTATTTAATAATTCCCATACAGTGCCCGTCCTTTCCATTCCCATGAGTAGGAGTGTGACACATCATGCTGAATACCATATAACAAAGAACCGATTGCAACATGGCAGTGTCAGTAATTCCGAATGGGATGAAATGGCCATCATCAAAGGCTATCTGACAAAGATTCCTCGACCATGTGGTTTGCTTGACTTATGGTAGCGAAAAGCGACTAAGACTTCTCAGTCCTGACTCAAATTCCAAATGACGAAGGGTAGGGGATGGAATGAGTTGTATGTCGCTTAGTCTAAGAGTATCTATTATTAGGTTTGATAGAAAACCGCTTATGTCATTTTTTTTTTGTACTTTTGCAGTTTGCAAAATCCCAATTATTATGGCCACCGAAGAAGACAACATCCTGCCTTTAAATAACTCAGCAGAGTATAACGATGAGAGTATTGTCCATCTCGAAGACATGGAGCACATACGCTTGCGCCCTGGTATGTATATCGGCAAACTTGGCGATGGCTCGTCGCACGACGACGGTATATATGTGCTTATCAAGGAGGTGATCGACAATGCTATCGATGAGTTTGCCTCTGGTTTTGGCAAACGGATAGATATGTCCATCAATTTTGCCGAGCGCAAGGTGAGCATCCGCGACTACGGTCGCGGTATACCGCTAAGAGCAATGATAGACGCTGTGAGCAAACTGAATACGGGTGCCAAGTATGATAGCAAGGTGTTCCAAAAGAGTGTGGGTCTGAATGGTGTGGGTACGAAGGCTGTGAACGCCTTGTCGAGTTATTTCAGGGTGCAGTCGTTCCGTGACGGACAGACACACTGGGCAGAATTCTGTGAGGGCAAGTTGACATTCGACAGCGGTATAGAGCAGTATACCCCCGACGACCCCTTCTTGGCCACAGGTACCTTGGTGGAGTTTGTGCCCGATGCTAAGTTGTTCGGCAACTACCACTTCATCAACGAGTATGTGGAGCGTAGGGTGTGGAACTACTGCTATCTGAACCGCGGACTAACATTCTACTACAACGACAAGCGCTACTATTCCAAGAACGGTCTGCTCGACCTGCTGGAGCACAACATGGAGGGAGAGCCATTGTATCCTATTATCCATATCAAGGACGAGGACTTCGAGGCAGCGTTCACCCATGTCAATGGGCAGAACAGCGACTATTACTATAGTTTTGTCAACGGCCAGCACACCACCGAGGGCGGCACACACCAAAGTGCCTTCCGCGAGGGCTATGCCCGTGTGGTAAAGGACTTCTACAACAAGAAGGAGCTGGCACCCGAAGATATACGGCAGGGTTTGGTGTGCGCTTTGTGCATCAGAATACAGGAGCCTGTGTTTGAGGCACAGACCAAGACCAAATTGGGCTCGACCCACATGGCCCCCAACAATAAGGACGGCTCGAACGACAGCCCTTACTTGAAGACCTACGTGCTGGACATTCTGAAGCGACACCTCGACAACTACCTGCACATGCACAGCGACACTTCCGAGGTGCTGCTGGACAAGATACTGCGCAACGAGAAAGAGCGCAAAGCCATCTCAGGCATCAAAAAACTGGCAAAAGAAAGTAGTAAGAAGGCAAGCCTTAACAACAGCAAACTGCGCGACTGCCATGTGCACTACAACAGCAACCACGAGCGCAGGTTAGAAAGCACCATCTTCATCACCGAGGGTCTGTCGGCCTCGGGCTCTATTACCAAGAGTCGCGACGTAGAGACGCAGGCCGTGTTTAGCCTGAGAGGCAAACCGCTGAACACCGTGTCGGCTGGCAAGGCAGAGGTGTACAAGAATGAGGAGCTGAATCTGTTGCACAATGCGTTGGATATCGACGACGGCATGGAGAATCTGCGCTACAACAACGTGGTCATCGCCACTGATGCCGATGTGGACGGCATGCACATACGGCTGCTACTGCTGACATTCTTCCTTAAGTTCTACCCCGAGCTAGTGCGCCAAGGACATGTGTATATATTGCAAACCCCGCTGTTCCGCGTGCGCAACAAGCAGAAAACCACCTACTGCTACAGCGACGAGGAGCGCATTGCGGCCATCAACAACACCAGCAACGCCGAGATTACCCGATTCAAAGGTCTGGGTGAGATATCGCCCGACGAGTTCAAAGGCTTTATCAATCAGGACATGAGACTCGACCCCGTGTTGCTGCACAAGGATTTCGACACACAGGGGGTGCTGCGCTTCTACATGGGGACCAACACCGCCGAGCGCCGCGACTTTATCATGAAGAACCTCCGCGTGGAGGACGACGAGAGCATCATGGTAAGTTAAGAGT
>CAMYZD010000069.1 GCA_947303735.1 uncultured Bacteroidales bacterium
CACTCCACACCTCGAAGTCGAAGGTCATGGCGGAGGTGAAGCTGATGTCGCCACCGCAGAGTTTGAGGATATGGTACGGCAGACCCAGTTGGTCGAGCAGTCCACCCACATGTTTCTTCATCTCCTCGAGGGTGTCGTAGGAGCGGTCGGGGTGCTCGATGACGACGATTTCCACCTTGCTGAACTCGTGCAAGCGGTTCAACCCACGGACATCCTTGCCGTAGCTGCCCGCTTCGCGACGGAAGCACTCACTGTATCCCGCGTGCTTGATGGGGAATTGGTCGGGAGTGAGGATGACGTTGCGATAGATATTGGTGATAGGCACTTCGGCGGTGGGTATCATATAGAAACCATCCAGCGGTATGGCATACATCTGCCCTTCCTTGTCGGGCAGCTGGCCGGTACCGAGCCCCGAGGCCTCATTAACCATCAGCGGGGGCATGATTTCGACGTAACCCGCCTTGGTGGCCTGGTCGAGGAAGAAATCGATGAGGGCACGTTGCAGACGGGCACCCTTGCCTTTATAGACGGGGAAACCAGCGCCAGTAATCTTGTTACCCAACTCGAAGTCGACGATGTCATATTTGGCGCATAACTCCCAGTGAGGCAGTGCGCCCTCGGGCAAGTTAGGTTTAGTACCAAATTCGGCTACCACCACATTGTCCGCCTCGCTCTTTCCCTTGGGGACGGTGATATGAGGCGCGTTGGGGAGAGATATCAGTTTGGCGTTGAGGTCGGTATCGACAGCCGCCTGCTGCTCGGAGAGTTCCTTCTCCTGTGCCTTGAGGTCGGCTGTGCGAGCCTTGAGGGTCTCGGCCTCGTCGCGCTTGCCTTGCTTGAAGAGAATGCCTATCTGCTTGGCGATGCTGTTCTGCTCGGCCTTGACGGCGTCGGCTTTTTGCTGTAAGGCACGGCGTTGCTCGTCGAGAGAGATGATTTCTGCTATGCGTTCTTCGACATTTTGGACGTTCTTAATCTTGAGGCGTTCGATGATTTCCTCTGTATGTTCTTTAATATATTGTAGTTGCAACATAACTAAATAGTTTTACAATTCTGCAAAAATACACATTTTTTTTCATTCGCATCACAAAAAATGCCATCAAACCACCACCAACCAATACCCATTTTTAACTCCACATTCCATTTCACTTATGGATGCTGCCACCCTGCCTTCGGGTCATACTCAATTCTTAATCGTTCCTTATTCCTTCCATAATCGTTGCCAGGCATGTAATCGCAGCGAAAAACAATATATAACACACTAAATATCAGATACAACCACAGCCTATTCAACTATTAATCATCCGCATCAAATAGTCTCAAACCTCAACACTCCTATTTCCCCACGCAGAAGCGGGAGAAGATGGTGCCGAGGACTTCGTCGGAGGTGACCTGTCCAGTGATGGTGCCGAGGTGATGGAGGGCGTCGCGGAGGTCGATGGCAACGAGGTCGGAGGGCAGATGGTCGGCAAGTCCCTTTGCCACATGCAGAAGAGCCTGTTCTACATGGCCGAGGGCATCGTAGTGGCGCACGTTGGTGAGCATCACATCGGGAGCCTGCGCTAGGTCGGTTTGCGCTGCCTTGACCAATGCTGACGTGAGGTCTTCGAGGCCCGTGCCTTCTTTTGCAGAGATGGGGAATGTGCGATAGGGGGTTGTTAGGGTCTCCGGGACAAGGTCTATCTTGTTGTTGACAATGAAGAGGTGCTTGTCCTTGAAGGTTCGAATGTCTTGCAGTTCCTGCAGGTCGTCGAGAGCTTGGAGGAAGGGCTGTGTGGCATCGTGAACATAGAGGATGATATCGGCTTGTACCACAGTCTCGATAGTGCGCTGAATACCGAGGTATTCAATAGGGTCGTCGCTGTGGCGCAGGCCGGCAGTGTCGATAATGCGGAAGGGTGTGCCTTTGATGACAAAGGTCTCTTCGATGGTGTCGCGTGTGGTGCCGGGAATGTCGCTGACGATGGCGCGGTTGTCGCGCAGCAAGGCGTTGAGGAGGGAGGATTTTCCGGCATTGGGACGTCCGATGATGGCTACGGGAATGCCGCGCTTTAGGGCGTTGCCCATGTGGAACGACTCCCGCAAAGCGATAATTCGGGTGTAAATCTGCGAGGCGAGGGAATGGAGGCGTCTGCGGTCGGCAAATTCCACATCCTCCTCGCTGAAGTCGAGTTCGAGCTCAAGAAGGGCGGTGAGGTCGACCAGTTGCTGGCGCAATTGTTCCAACTCTTTGGCATAGCCGCCACGCAGTTGGCTGATAGCAAGACGATGAGCAGCAGCATTGGTAGAGTCGATAAGGTCGGCAACGGCCTCGGTCTGTGATAGGTCGAGTTTGCCGTTGAGGAACGCCTGCCGCGTGAACTCGCCGGGTTCGGCCAATCGGGCACCGCTGTTGAGCAGTGCCTGCAGGAGCGCCTGTTGTATGTAGAGGGAGCCATGACAGGCAATTTCGACGGTGTCGTCGCCCGTGTAGGAATGTGGCGCGCGGTAGGTG
Source organism: uncultured Bacteroidales bacterium (assembly GCA_947303735.1). GTDB lineage: Bacteria > Bacteroidota > Bacteroidia > Bacteroidales > P3 > Colimorpha. The sequence goes on from CAMYZD010000069.1 coordinate 2,495, forward strand.
GTAACAACTACCTCGTCGAGCAGCTCACCATTCACCAAGAAGCGGGCGAAGGCAGTAGCGGGACGGGTGCCTTGAGGTTCAGGGAGAACTAGGTGACGGGCGGCTATGTCGAAGGCATCATCCCCCGAAAGACGGACGACGGCGATGGCACCTAAGCCACGAGCGGTTGAGATGGCTGCTATGGACATGGCAATTCTGTGAATCGAAAAAGAGTATTACTATCTATTCTTGGGACGCGGGGGTATCGGGGCGGTAGTCGTCGCCGAAGAGTGACTGCATCTGGTCGTCGGTGAGGCCTAGGTCGGCCTTCATCTTATACATATTAGGGTAGGCCAAAAAGAGGAGCAGGATGAGGAGGATGGTGACCATCAGAAGAGAGGTGTCGGACATGAGGAGGATGAGGACGCTTTCGATGGCGACAATGGCAAGGGAACTACGATAGAGAGAGGTGATGTAAGAGGTGTAGCCTTGGAGCTTGGCATCCAAGTCGTCGAGCTGGCGCAACCTCGGAGCGGTCTTACGGATGGTCATCAGCGACATGATGACGGCGAGGACGGCGAGGATGGTGCCAGAGATAAGCATCCATTTGGACACCTGCTGGGATTGGTAACTGATATGCCAGGGGCAGAAATGAAAGACGACTACAAGCAGGACAAGTGCGATGGAGCCATAAAGGCCCCAGTTGGCGTTGCGGCGGATTTTCTGAATCAATGACTGTTGTGACATAAGGATTGGTATTGTTGTATATTACTAAATTACTTAAGTTTGTCGCGAAGGAAACGGGCGGTGTAGGAAGTGGGGTGCTCGACCAATTGCTCGGGGGTGCCAGCAAAAAGGAGTTCGCCACCGTCACGACCCCCTTCGAGACCGATGTCGATTACCCAGTCGGCCACCTTGATGATGTCGTGGTGATGCTCGATGACAATGATCGTGTGACCACGGGCAATGAGGCTGTCGAACGACTGGATGAGCTTCTGTATGTCATGGAAATGGAGGCCAGTGGAAGGCTCGTCGAAAATGAAGAGCTTGGGGCGGTCGGTACTGCCCTTGATGAGATAGGAGGCGAGTTTGACGCGCTGCGCCTCACCGCCACTGAGGGAGCTGGAAGACTGACCCAACTTGAGGTAGCCGAGACCGACATCCTGCAGGGGCTGGAGACGGTCGAGGATGGCACGCTGCCCCTCAAAAAACTCGATGGCCTGCGCCACCGTCATGTCGAGCACCTCGGAGATATTCTTGCCATTATATAGAACCTCGAGGGTTTCCTCCTTGAAGCGGGTGCCGTGGCACTCTTCGCAGACGAGATGTACATCGGCCATAAACTGCATGCCTACGGTGACATAGCCTTCGCCCTCGCACACCTCGCAGCGTCCGCCCTCGGTATTGAAGGAGAAGTAGCCGGGCTTGTAGCCACGCGCCTTGGCAAGAGGCTGGTCGGCATAGAGCTGGCGTATTTCGTCGTAGGCCTTCATATAAGTGGCGGGGTTGCTACGGGTGGAGCGACCGATGGGGTTCTGGTCTACCAACTCAACACCGCTGAGCATGGCTAGGTCGCCGGTGATGCCGGCACACTTGCCCACATAGTCGGGTGCGCCCTCGAAACGCTTATGGAGCACATCGTACAGTACCTGCTTGACGAGGGAGGTCTTGCCCGAGCCACTGACACCGGTGACTACGGTGAGAACTCCCAGAGGAAAGTCGACATCAATATGCTTGAGGTTGTTGCAATAGGCGCCATGGACTGAGATGCAGTCGCGCCAATGGCGCCGAGAACGCGGCACAGGAATCTGCATCTTGCCCATGAGATACTGCGCGGTGAGCGACTGCTTAGGAGCCTGCTCAAGCAGTTGGTCGGGGGTGCCGGCGAAGACCACTTCGCCTCCCAGACGACCAGCACCAGGGCCGATGTCGATGATATAGTCGGCAGCGCGCATGATGTCCTCGTCGTGCTCGACCACGATGACGGTGTTGCCCAGGTCGCGCAGTTCCTTTAGGACATGGATAAGGCGCGCAGTGTCGCGTGAGTGAAGGCCTATGGAGGGTTCATCCAGAATATACATGCTACCCACGAGGGAACTGCCCAGCGAGGTGGCGAGATTGATGCGCTGCGACTCACCGCCGCTGAGCGTGTTGCTGAGACGGCTGAGGGTGAGGTAGCCAAGTCCCACATCGAGGAGGTACTTGACGCGGTGCTCCAACTCAATGAGCAGGCGACGCACCACTTGGCGCTCGTGGTCGGTCAAGGTGGAGCCATCGTCAGTGGGGGCGCCCTGTATGTCGGCAAGCCATTGGGCAAAGTCGGACACCGGCATGGCAAGCAACTCAGTGATAGAGCGGTGGCAGACCTTGACATAGGAGGCATCCTTGCGCAGACGGCTGCCACGGCAATCGGGGCAAACGGTCTTGCCGCGATAGCGCGAAATCATCACACGGTACTGAATCTTATAGGCCTGGCTCTCGACCCACTTGAAGAAGCCATCGATGCCCTCCCATGTATCGTAGCCATGCCATAGAATGTCGCGCTCGGCCTCAGTGAGTTCGCAATAGGGCTTATGGATGGGGAAGTTGAACCGCGGTGAGAGACGGATGAAATGGGTCTTCCACTCCGACATCTTCTCACCTCGCCAGCACACTACGGCATCCTCGTAGACAGAGAGTGACTTGTTTGGCACCACCATGTCCTCGTCGATGCCGATGACACTGCCATAACCTTGACAAGTAGGACAAGCACCATAGGGGTTGTTGAAACTGAAAAAATTGGGGTTGGGTTTCTCGAAAGTGATGCCGTCGGCCTCGAAGCGGTTGGAGAAATCAGTAGACTGGATGCCGCCATCGGTCTCGGCATGGACACGGCATGCCCCACGCCCTTCGAAGAAAGCCGTCTGGACCGACTCAGAGACGCGCGCCAGCTGGTCGTCGTCGCCAGGATGCACCTGCACTCGGTCGACGAGCAGAAGCACCTCCCCTTCCTCGGACGAGGAAGAGGCAAGGTAGTCTTCGATACGCACAATGGTACCCTTAACTGAGATGCGGGCGAAGCCCTCCTGGTGAAGCATCTCAAGTTGCGGACGGAGGGGATGCTCGCTATCGGACAGAAGCGGGGCAAAAAGCATGACACGGGTTCCGGCGGGGAAGGTATAGACATAGTCGACCACATCGCTGACAGAATGGCGCTTCACCTCCCTGCCCGATATGGGAGAAAAGGTTCGCCCGATGCGGGCAAACATAAGCTTGAGGTACTCATAGAGTTCGGTAGACGTGCCTACAGTGGAACGGGGGTTGCTGGTATTGACCTTCTGCTCGATAGCGACTGCTGGGGCGATGTTTTCAATCAAGTCCACCTCGGGTTTCGCCATGCGACCCAAAAACTGACGGGCATAGCTGGAGAGGCTCTCCACGTAGCGACGCTGCCCCTCGGCATAGAGAGTATCGAAGGCAAGACTGGACTTGCCCGAGCCACTGAGGCCGGTAATCACCACCAACTTGCCTTGGGGAATATCGACAGAGATATTCTTAAGATTGTTAACTCGCGCACCGTGTATTTTAATCATGTTATGTACGTTGAAAGGTTGAAGTGATCAGTGATTAGTGAATAGTGATTGGTGAATAGTGATTAGTGATTAGACAAATGAATGCGGCAGACAATTTTCAATTATCAATTTTCAATTCTTAATTCTCAATTTTCAAAAGGGTAGGAATCCTAATCCGATGTTGAGGATGACCAGTTGTGTCATCCAAAGATTGGCGTTCATCTGCCTCAAGGCATTGGTCCGAGCATTGCGTCTGCGGTCTTCATCGGTTGGAATAATATTATCCCAGTCTTCATGGTGGAAGGGGTTGGCAATAGTAAACGAGTAGCGCACACCGATATTGAGTAGCACCTTGTTGGCAATAATGTAGTTGCGACCCGTCTCTGCCTGAATGCCGAAACGGTTGTAGGTTGAATCTTCCAACCAGTTCCATAATACATTCTCGGCCTGAGGTGTAAGGTCTACCTTACTCGCATATACCCCGGCACCTACATAGGGACCTAGTGGGGCATACATATTGCTTGTATACCAACGATAAGTAAGTGCCGCGCCGAGGATGCGAGTGTCGTAGAGCCTGCCTGTTTGCGCCCTGCCCCCAGAGGGATTGCCTATCACATAGCCATCATTGATATAGAAGCCCGTCTTATTGTAATCTAGCATCAACGACAACGACTGCCGAGGGGCGGTTACCCACTCAAGCGCGATGCCGGGACGGAAGTCGACTTTCTGCTCATTATATCGCTCAAACAGCCAATTCATCACAGGGAAATCCATACCCAGCTGTGCACTGATAGCCAGCCTACGGCCTAGGAATCCAGGAGCACCGTGCGAGAATGCTTGATGATAGGCGGAATAAATGTCGTTGGTCACCAAATCGGGACTGTCGGTAAAATCATGCTCCTTCGCCTGATCGGACATGATTCGTGCCCTACGGGTATCAATCAAAAGATTCCGGGTAACAGTCACTTCCCTATTGGCGAAATAATCGTAGGCAAAGATGGGTAACGACGGAGCCGCGATGGCACCTAACAAAACCATATAGAGCGAACCCAACCGTTCATACTCCCTGTTCACCGTCATGTTGAGGCTCAGTTTGTCGGTACCGTAGCGTCGGTTGAGGTCGTCCATCAAGGGTTGAGTGGAAAGGCTCAGCGGCACATTGCCCTTGCTCTTCCAGAACTCGTTGGTCCACTCGTTGATGGCGACAAAATCATTGTAGAATTGGGCATCGGAGTGGTCGCGCATGGCAGGGTCGGAGAAATCGACCATCGACATACCTGCAGCCTTAGCTGCTTCTAGTGCCTTGCTCACAAGCGCCTGTTCCATGCGGTCGCTCTTGCGGTATTTGACACTCGCCTCCTTGCTATTCTCCACCACGATATATTGCGGAGCATACAGGAACGTCGCCTCAGCACGGCGGTCAACCGAATCTCGAGCCCCTTCGGCATCAAGACAGCTATCCATAAATAAGCGGAAACCGTCATTCTCCATCATAAAGTCGGTAAAGGCATAGCGCGACTGGTCGGCGATATGGTTCTGCTGCTGTTTCTGCCTGATACGGGCATACTTCTGGTTGGTAACAGCCGATTGTTGAGACTCTGTGACAACGGTAGCAGTGTCGTATGAGGCAGAAAAAGAGGCTCTCGACAAGTTGTGTTTGTCGCGCAAGGCCAGCAACAAATCCCGCCCCATCGCCGACAGCTGGAGGTCATCGGGATAAAGGCGGTGTAACTTCCACACTTCACGCATCGCCACCAGCGATGCCTCCTCGGCGGTCAATTTGCGAAACAGATAGTAGAGTTGCTGCACCTCGCCCTCATATTGCTTATAATCGCCAACAATGGAGTTGGTATTATAGTAGGTCTTATACATAGCAATGCCATAGAGGGCCTGTGCCTTGGAACGGGCAAGGAAGACATTGCCAGGATACTGACGTTCCAACACATAGCAGTCGTAGAACGCCCTAGTATAGTTAGAATAAATTAGGTTTTGCCTAATGCACTCAAAGCGTGCCAGCCCGCGCAGATAGGCGAACTCGTCGGGCGTAGTCACCACATAGGCACTGCCACCATTGTAGTGTGACAATATGTCGCCCGTACGTGCACGGCGCTTTTTGATATTGGGATGGGTGCTGAGGCTGTCGGGATAATCTTCGCGTGACGAGATAGGTGCCACTTTCTCAAGGAAGTAATGGCTGGGCAACCGATAATAAGGAGAGTTGAAATAGGTGGTATCGAAAGGCACCTCGTCGAAAGGCAGCATAGCATACTGCAGCACATCAAATACGCCGTCAGTCACACGCTTGTCGTAAGCACTACCAATATAAAAGAGACGCAACCCCAAACTATCGGCCTCGTTCTCCATCTCACGCGAACGATAGTGATACTTTAAGAAATTGGCCATCTGTTCGGCCTCGTCGTCGCTATTCTTGATGCGACGGGTCAGCACCTCCATATTGTGCTTGCGATAATAGTGGACAATCTCGTGGCTGATAACGTAAGCCAGTTGGGACTCGTTTTCTACCTGAGCCACCAGCCCCGTAGTAACGAATATCATGCCCTGGCCAGTGGCAAAGGCATTGACCGCGGAGCTTTTCACCGTGTAGAAGCGCAACTCGCGACGCAGTTCGGGGTAGTCCTTAAGGAGGGTGTCGGCGATACGTTCTACCATGCGGGTGATGGGGTCGCCATAAAGGATGCGGCCATTGCTCATCAGCCGGTTGATATGGTAGGAGGCTTCGAGGACACGGTCGCGGTTGGGTAGTTTGCCATCGTTGTAGTCGCGCACCCGCTGCTTATCCTCTCCATAAAGCTCGCTAAGGGGCTTACGCAGGTCGGCGGGGATAGTACCCTCTGACTTAATACCCGTGAAATTGTCAAGGTCGTACCTCTGCTGGGCAATACCCGTAGAGGTAGCCGCCAAAAGTAATAAGAATGCAATAGGCTTATAGATCGACATGAACCAGAGTAGATTTTTTATGGAAAGAATAGATACCGATATACTTATTGGGTGCTAGAGACACAAAGTTGTCCATCAGCGAGCCCTTGTCCTTTTTGACTACGACCTGCTTTGCCACATTGCCTTGCTTGTCGATACCATAAACCACATTGGCATGGGCACGACCACCCAGCATTATCTTAACACCAGGCTGGGCAATATCATAGGTTTCAGGGGTCTTCGACGGCTCAGGCAGCATCACATAGACATTGTCGCCTTTTGCCAACATCGGCGCATCGCCATAGCAGGGGATGTCCGCCGACTGGCCTGTGCGCTCGTCGTTGACCGTACGGAATGGTTTGTGCCAAATAATGGTGCCTGTGGTGTCGACAGCCAATGCCAACGAGCCCATGGTGTAATAGTCGTGTACGTCGGGTGCCTTGGTCGAGCGCGTGGTCACCTTCCAAATACGTTGGAGCAGCATCACGCCGCCATAGTTAGTCCCTACGCTGTTCACCATCGCCAATGCATCAGCCATTCCCACCTTGTTCTCCTTCTTAGTGCTCTTGTTGCCAAAGACGTTCAGTTCGTCGCTGGTAAAGCGGACAGCCGATGCCTTTAGGTCACCCGTGTGGATATCGAGGACCATACCCACCATCTGGTCATAACAATCTTTATTCTTGGGCGACTCGGGAGTGCGGATATAGCCTGCCGCAACCACCTTGTTGCCTAAGATATTCAGCAGAGTCAGCCTATGCACCTCCCCTATCGCCACACGACCCACCGCACTCTTTTCATCATCTACGTCCAGCACATGTACGGCCACAATGGTCTCACGGCTATCCTTGTCATAGCGCGAGCCGAAGAGATAGACAACCCCCTCGTCGTTCACACAAAGGTTGCTCACCTCGTTAGCCTCGAAACGTTTCTCCCACAACTGCTCCATCTTTTCGTCGAGCAGTAGCTGACGGTGTACCATTTCCTTCGACACCGAGTTCACAAACACATCCTCCAAGGCATAGAACAAGCCGTTTTCAGACTTTGCATCCCAATGGTATGCCGCATAATCCTTCCCAGGCATATTGGTCGACATCGTCTCACAGCTCTCCAACGTCATGGTCCGCGGGTCAATCACGGCACGGCGGTATTGAGCCTGAAACGGATGCCGTATCAACAGATACACCTTACCTTCCACATAGTTGGCAAACACCAATTCATCCATTCGAGACTCAGGCAGTGTCACTTGCCGCAGCACTTTCATATTCGTGTCTACTGCCAACACCTGCAAACCCCATGGTATGCAAGCACCCAGTATACCACGAGTCTCCCATGTGGCTATAATCAGTTCTCCGCCCTGTTCGGCAATAATATGGCTATTGTGCGACATCATGTAGTCATAGCCCTTGTTCATCTCTCCAAAACGGAAAGTAGGCATCTTAGGCTGAGCCATCGCGCCCATAGCCAGCAACGCCACTGCTAGAAAAGAAAAGAATTGTTTCATGTTGTTTTAGTGATATGTTATTTTAATATCGTATGTAGCAAAACATCCCTTATTTGTTACACCTACCAGTTTTTTTTGTAACCTGTGATATTCAGTGATTGGTGATTAGTGATTGGTGATTGGTGATTAGTGATTGGTGATTAGACAAATGAAAGCGGCGACTAATTCTCAATTTTCAATTCTCAATTTTCAGAATCCTCTTCCTATTCCTACCATCAGTGAGAAAGTCCTCGTGTCGGTATCCGTCACGTAATATCCTTGAGAACCTATCGAGGAATAAGCCTCCCAATCCCAGTCATGCCTAACTCCTCCTAAAGAGAATAGCCCATAGTTCGCATGCAATGACACAAAATAATCCTCGGCAAAGACATAACGCACTAGAGCCATCAATCCGACACTGTTTTGTGAGTAAAAAATATTTAATATCCCACCATCCCTAATCGGGAACCTACTTTCCTCCAGCAAACCCACACAAGCAGTCAGCCGACTGCCAATGTGCCAACCAACATAGCATCCGAGATTCAATCCTACCGACTTAAAGCTACCCTGCAGAGGCTCTAAGCCCAGTGTCACATTGTACTTTTCTGTGCTATAGTTGGCCATAACTTGGTAACCAAATACAAAGTCGTCGCCTAAAGTCTCAGACCACCAGTTGATGCCAAAAATCGGATTGACCCATCGAGGTTGATAGCTCTCAGGTTCCACTGCAATCATTCTGTAACTCACAGGGTCATGCATTACAAATGACCGCCCCCCCACAGAGGTTTGAGTTCCTACTGCAATGCTCAATCCACAATTAAGGGCGTATGTATTGAAGCCGCCACGCACCTGTCCTATGCTATTGGTTGTAGCCACCAGAGTCAACAACGCCCATATGAATAGGTTCCTTTTAGACATATATATAGAGTCAGAACTAATGTAAACAGCAATTAGTGATTGGTGACTAGAATAACTAATCACCAATCACTCCCTATATTAGGATTTGACAGCTTACTTCTGCAACAGCTTGTCGTTAGAACCGAGGACGTTGACAATCTTGTGGATGTACATCTTCTTCATGCTCTCGCGAGCAGGCTTCAGATACTGACGCGGGTCGAAGTGGTCGGGATGCTCTGCCATGTGCTTGCGGATGGCTGCAGTCATAGCTAGACGGCTGTCGCTGTCGATGTTAATCTTGCAGACAGCACTCTTGGCAGCTTTACGCAATTGCTCTTCGGGAATACCCACTGCAGCCTTGAGAGCGCCACCATTGGCGTTGATGATGTCAACCTCTTCCTGCGGCACAGAGCTAGAGCCGTGGAGCACGATGGGGAAGCCGGGGAGCTTCTTCTCGACAGCTTCGAGCACGTCGAAGGCCAAAGGAGGAGGCACTAGACGACCAGTCTGGGGGTCGACGGTGCACTGCTCGGGTTTGAATTTATATGCGCCATGGCTGGTGCCGATGCTGATGGCCAGTGAGTCGCAACCAGTGCGGGTGGCGAAATCGATCACCTCTTCTGGTTTGGTGTAGTGGCTCACCTCGGAGGAAACTTCGTCCTCTACGCCGGCCAGCACACCGAGCTCGCACTCGACGGTGACGTCGTACTTATGGGCATATTCTACCACCTGACGCGAGATTTTGATATTCTCCTCATAAGGCAGAGCGCTGCCGTCGTACATCACGCTGCTGAAGCCCATGTCGATGCAGCTCTTGCAAGTCTCAAAACTGTCGCCGTGGTCGAGGTGCAGCACAATCTCAGGATGGGCGCAACCCAGCTCTTTGGCATATTCCACAGCACCTTCAGCCATGTAGCGCAGGAGGGTCGGGTTGGCATAGTCACGAGCACCCTTGGAAACTTGAAGGATGACGGGGCTCTTGGTCTCGACTGCGGCCTGAATGATAGCCTGCATCTGCTCCATATTGTTAAAGTTGAATGCGGGGATTGCATAGCCCCCGTCCACTGCTTTCTTGAACATCTCGCGGGTGTTCACGAGTCCGATTTTCTTGTAATCTACCATGATATTGTTGTTTTATTTGTTGAGTTCTATTGATTTAATGGAATTAATTGATTCCGTTCATTCCATTGTTTCCATTACTTCCCTTGTTATAACATCCAGATTGTTGCCGATATTGCTGCCTAGCACGATACATCTGTTCCTTCAGTCCACCCTGCTCCAAAAACTGCCTAACCTTAGACTGTATTAGGCGGTCGAGAAAATAGATGGCCTGTTCAGTCATCCCACGGGCAATATTGGCAGTGGTTTGCGGTGGGCGAGTCCGAGCCAACTGCATAAAAAAAACTGAATCGCTATGCTCTTTTCCCACAGCCCATAGTGCTTTCATTTCGACACTGTCTTTCGCCCAGATGGGGTGTTGGTGAGAGCGGAGCCAATCCTCATAGTCCTCGTGCAACTCATGGAGACTTCCTGCGGCTACTTTTAGCAGTTTCAGTTCCGACTCTTTGCTGGCAGCCCCGTCAGTGATACCTTCCACGATGTTTTGCTTTCCGCTACGTGCTGCCTGCACCATCTGATCGACGGTGCGGTCTTTGCTTCGCTCCATATATCGCTCGCAGAACCAATAGGTCAAGTCATACACAATCACAGTCTTTTGATAGCATATCAGCTGGTGGTAATCACCACTGGATGCCAAGAGTGTAGTGTCGTTATTGTCCATGATTTGCCAATGTTTGAATTTGCAAAGATACTAACTTTTTTTCGTATGGACAAATATATTTTTGTGGATAAAGGCAAAGCCCCTGCCGGAGGTGGCTCGGGCAGGGGCTTTTGGGGGTGGATGAGGTCTATTGTACGACGACTTTCCGGGCCGGGCGGTCGGCTATCTGTACCATGTAGATGCCTG
>CAMYZD010000070.1 GCA_947303735.1 uncultured Bacteroidales bacterium
GGGGTGCCGACGTGATGAGCTACATCCAGAAAGCCAAACCTGGTTGCAAAATCACTCTCAGTATCGACGTGGCCATGCCCGATGGGTCAAAGAGAAATATTAGTAGCACTTTCCGTATAACTCGATAAACGAATAAAAATTAGATAATATGAAAAAAGTATTGTTTGGCCTAAGCCTAATAGTCCTCGCATTCGGTGGTTCTGTCGTCCGCGCACAGAATATCCTCGAACCAGAAGATGAAAACAATTTGTCTAGCTTTTACACGCGTACCATGAGTACCTCCAGAAAGGCCATTCCCTACCCCAGCCTTCGTCAGACCGACGTGATTTGGGAAACCTGTATCTGGCGTACCATCGATTTCCGTGAAAAGTTCAACCAGTTCTTCTATTTCCCAAAGGGTGAAGATTCTCTGAACAACAACCAGGGTCGTATCAACCTTGCCTACCTCATCTATCGTAACGCAGCCAATGGCGAGTTCGAAATTTTTGATGACGACGAGTTGAAGATTCCTGTTGATTGGGATAACATGTATCGTAAACTGAACAAGGCCGACTCAACCACTACCGACCCCATTTATGATGACTACGGCGAGATGATTGATGAAGGTCACGATACTATTAAATACAAAAACTTCACCTCTGACGACTACTACAAGATTCATATCAAAGAGTATTGGTATATTGACAAACAGGATACCCGTCAGAAAGTTCGTATCATTGCCCTCGCCCTCGTTGACGAGAACTGCAAGGAAATTGACGGTGAGATGGAGTGCAACCCCACTACCCGTTTCTGGATTCCTATGAACGACATGCGTGTGCGTAACCTCTTTGCCCGCACCAATGCCTATGATATGTATAACAACAATGCTGAACGTAGTTACGACGAAGTGTTCATTTCTCGTTACTTCGACAGCTTTGTCACTCGCGAGACCAATGTTTACAACCGCGAGATTCACGACTACTTGACTGGCGAAGATGCTCTTCTTGAGGCACAGACCATCGAGGATCGCATTTTCGACATCGAATCTGATATGTGGGAATACTAATCACGCGAGTTCTTTCCACATACTATCGAATGAGAAGAGTTAAGGATAAGCCCGCTTATTCTTAACTCTTCTCATTTAAGGAAAGCCCTTCCAACCAAAAACCACCTTATTAAATCATTGTGCAACGACTCCTACACATATTCATCCTCTTACTTCTTCTAGTTCCTGTAGAAGCGGTTGCACAATATGTAGAGCAACAGCCCAACGACTACTATAAAAGGAGTATTATCTGGGAGAAGAAACCTCAGGATCTGGACTATGTGCGTGAAACCGATGTCTACTGGGGAAGACTGCTGTGGCGAATTATCGATGTAAGGGAGAAAGAAAATCAATACTTCTATTTTCCTGAAAGCCCCGAAGGAGTGCGAGGTCGAAAGAACCTTGCCTACGTGCTTTGGGATGCCATCAAAGCCGGCGAAATAGAACTGTTTGAAGACGACGAATTGAAAATTCCGCTTGACTGTCAGAAAGTAATTGACCGCGCCACACGGAGTGATACCGTTCAGATGGAAGTATACGATGATTATGGTGAAGCAGACTATACAACGGTCTTTGTCCCACACGAATTTAAGTCGGATGACATCTACCAATACGCAATCAAAGAGGCCGTCTATCTAGACCGTTCGCGCAGTGGCATACAGGTCCGCAAACTCGGTCTTGCTCCTATGGAAGATCGCTACAAAGTAATCGACGGAGAAACCGAATACATGGGAACCGTCACGCTCTTTTGGGTTCCGATGCAATCCTATCAAGTCCGAGCTCTGTTTGCACGCAAAGAAACCTACTATAGAGAGAACCTAGTACAGCTTCCCACTTGGGAATACGCATTCCATTCTTTCTTATACAGTTCATTCATCACCCGCATAGACAATGTCTACAATCGGTCAATACACGATTACCTGACTGGAGAGGATGCACTTATTGAATCTGAGAGGATTGAAGAGGAAATAATGAATATCTCTTGGGATATGTGGGAGTACTAGCAGCATCAACTCGAGTACTGAGTATAAGTACGCCATTTATCAATCGCAGCCGCCATATCCGTGGGGAGCGGTTGTTCAAAATGTAGATGCTTACCCGTGGTTGGGTGGTCAAAGCCTAAAATAAAGGCATGCAGCGCTTGACGGGGCAAAAGGGTGAAGCAATTATCAACAAACTGCTTATACTTTGAAAAAGTAGTTCCTTTTAGTATGCGATTGCCACCATACGCCGCATCGTTGAAGAGCGGATGCCCTATATGTTGCATGTGGGCTCGTATCTGATGAGTACGGCCTGTCTCCAACACACATTCAATCAAAGTCACATAGCCAAACCTCTCCAACACTCTCCAATGAGTTACAGCATGTTTACCTCTCTCTGGGTCATCTGTCACATGCATCACTCGACGGTCTAGAGGAGACCGTTCAAGATTACCTCTCACAGTACCTTGCTCTTCATCAAAATTCCCCCACACCAGTGCCTGGTACTTCCTTTCAATGGTATGCTCAAAGAATTGCTTCGCCAGCACTACCTGAGCCTCCTCATTCTTTGCTATGAGCAGCAGGCCCGAAGTGTCTTTATCTATTCGATGGACCAAATAGGGAACGGCTTCATCCTCTTGGCTTCCCTTTTTATTATGGAAGTAATACATCAGCCCATTAAGCAAAGTTCCTGTAAAGTTGCCATACCCTGGGTGAACAACCAAACCCGGCCTTTTATTAACCACCAAGACATCATCATCCTCGTACACAATCTCAAACTCCACGGGCTCTGGTATCACCTCAAAATCGTGAGGTGGTTCAGGCAATAGAACCACTATCTCGTCACACGGTTTTACTTTGTAGTTCGACTTTGCCGCCTTTTCATTTACCAGCACACATCCCGCCTTGGCGGCCATCTGTATCTTATTCCGCGAAACACCTTCTAGACGCATCTGCAGATACTTGTCAAGCCTTAGCATCGCCTGACCTTTGTCTACCACAATGCGATGATGCTCATATAGTTCCGATTCTTCTTGAACAGAGGGGTTTTCTATGGGGTCGATGTCACTCATGCTCTCTATCTGTTAGTACACAACAACTTTTTTCGTCCGGGTTCCAACCTTGACCAGATACAGTCCCTTTACAAGATGGGCAACCCGCAAACTCGTAATGCCAGCTTTACTCTCTATACGTCTACCCAATCCGTCATACACCTGGATTGACTGTGGTACATCGCATTCTACAGACAGAGTTCCATTTGACACCCATGCTTTAAATGACGTTGAAGCTTGTGGCTGGATGATGTCCAATGTGGCTTTCTGTCCAAAGTAGGGGCGGATCATCAATGCCCCGCGCAGTATGCTAGTCTGCCAACTGGTGCTAGACAGATACATTATTTCTGAAGAGGCATCATGATTACGGTCAAACCCTATGTTGATAAAATCTGGTGAGTATTGCTCCAACCCCACATAAATAGTCCCACTACAAACCACCGTGTCTTCCAGCACATACCTCACATAGCGATTAAACCCTTCAAACAATGGTTTTCTTTTATTTGCATCTTGATAGATGATATTGCCTGGCACTCCATTCGCGTCATCCCACACCGTGATAGCAAAACGGATATCGGCATTCTCATCCCCTATCGTACGATTAAAATACATATAGAGTGCTGTCAAAGTATCTTCCACATTCAGCCTGAAACGGTAGGCTATCTTGACTCTCGAGCTGGTTGAGGTGATACCATATCCATTCTCAGGAGTCCCGTCGTCATAGGCATAATAGTTATCAAAAACTTGGATGAAGGTAGTGCTGTCATTCTGTGTATGGATATCACCACTCACCCCCTCACGCACATGGTGGACTATGGAATAGGAGGTCGGAGCATCAGCTGTCACCGCAAACGTATATCCTATGGGTGGCAACGCATGGGCTGGCGATGCCTGATATTGTAGTCCTCGCCAATATACAGGTATATTCTCATAACCTCCGTCATAGGAATAAACCTCTATCCCATTCTCATCATAGATATGATAACGATAATCCGTGGCCAGTTCCTCCGAAAACAGGTTGGCAATCGTCAGTGGGGCATTATCAGCCATCTCCACGGCCGAAAACTGACGAGAAGGCATTGCCTGATATCGGCTCAGCATAGAAGGGGCTGGTTCTACGAACGCCACATCGCGCGAGACAGTGTCGCCACGCCTGCGGCTTGCATCCAACAACACATAGTCAATATTCCACTGGTCGGCATTGCTAAGCATCCCTTTCTTATTCAAGTTGCTCAAACTGGAATAATTGCGGAAGCGAAAACGGAAACCCGAGGTAAAGTATCTCTGTTCCGTGATGCACACTTCCACATATTGCCAATACCTACCCGTATGGGCAAACAGCGAATCGGCCTCACAACCACCTCTTCCCCAGATCATATCCCACCGGTCGTTCTCAGCATCATAAAATTCCAACAGTATGGAGTCTGTCCCCTCAGGGGTATCTCCCACACGTTCCCACATATTGCCATATCCGCCTCCAGGCAGATAGAAGAAGCTCAGATATACCGAATCTGCAGCCGTCAAAGCACGCTGGTAAGGCACAAAAACAGAGTCCAATCTAATCGGCAGTGAGGCAAGCGTATCGCATGGGAATAGTTGCTCCGTAGTTGTCGGATATAGCCTACCCTCCGCATCAAAGGCATCAAGTGTGGCCATGCCCAATGTGGGAGGCAATGGAGCGTAACCCGCATTGACAAAAGTCCCCCCCAGTACCCAATTCCTTTGTGATACCTCAGCCTTGCTAAAGTCATCAAAAAAAGGCAAAGAGAGCATATCGTCTCCCCCTTTCCCCAACTGAGAAACAGTATGACGAATCGGCAACAACGCCTCCTGTGCTACAGTCTGCTCCTGAGCACCTAGCAAAATAAGGAAACACAGTAGTCGAAGGAATCGCTGGGTGTTTGCCCCTATGGTTTTCTTCAACCTACCAGTCCCAACCGTCATCAAAGTCTGGGTCGTCATCAATCGTATAATAGTCATCGTACAGTTCCAACTCATTATTGAAAATCTGAGAGGAATCAACCTTGAAATTCGAAATAATTCGCTCCACATCCTCCTCTGTGGCATCGCAATACCACAAATCCACATAGGTACCCAACGGATAACGTGTCACACCCGTATAGTCGGGGTTCAGTCTATAGCATACCGCCGTACTACGGTCTGTAACTCCGTCAAAGTGTTCCTGTCCCACATTCAACGAGGCTGCCAATATACCTCGACGAGCTTTGGCTGGCAACTGGCCGATGACAAAGGGCACCCGTGTACCCACAGGAGTTTCTCCCATGCCCACCGTAAGGTCCACCACGTCGTTTTGGTTCATCTTCTCACCCGCATACACCATCTTGCCCTTGCTGGAACATTCCAATATGACATTACGATAGGGGCTATCCACAAAACGCAGACGACCGCAACGCAGCCCTGCGGCCTCCAATGCCGACACCGCACTGCGCACAGTCATATTCGACAGTTCGGGAAGTACCACATCGGCTGGGGCAAACGTAGTGACCGTGACATACACCTTGCGGCGAGTCTTCACCATCGTACCAGGTTTGGGGTCTTGCTGAATCACAATGCCTCCTTCCATATCGGCATCAAACACCGAGTCTATCACCACATACTTCAAGTTCAACGGATTGTCTTTCTCCAATTCTGACAATGCCACGCCATGAAAATCAGGCAGCTCATACTCTTTGCCTTGTCGCGCCACCAACTTGATGAACATGAAGCCTAAAAACACTATCACTACCGACACTGCTATCATATATAGCAGATGCTTGATAAGGGGATGCTGTTCAAAAAAATCCTTACTCATACTTGCCATTCATGTATTTCTTTCTATAACGTAATTGCTCTCTATTTATTGTGCGCACAATTCACCCAAAAGTGTGGCGGCCGTGCAGTCTACCACCTTCACCTTTACATACTGCCCTGGCTGCACCTCATGGCGGTCGAACACAATCACCTTGTTTTGGCTGTTTCTACCGAACAGCCGTTCTTTGCTACGGTGCGACTCGCCCTCTACCAACACCTCATATACTCGCCCTATCTCCTTGCGGTTATTCTCCAAGGCTATCTGCCCCTGCAGGGCAATTATCTCTTCCAGCCTACGCGTCTTCTCAGCCTCAGGCACATCGTCCTGCAGGTGCTTTTCGGCATAGGTATTGGGGCGCATCGAGAACTTAAACATATAGGCATAGTCATACCTCACTTTGCGGAACATGTCAAGCGTCATCTGATGCTCCTCCTCCGTCTCCGTACAGAAACCTGCAATCACATCTGTCGTAATAGAGCAGTCTGGCATATATCGCCGTATGGCGGCGATTCTGTCCAGATACCAAGCCGAATCATAATGGCGGTTCATCAGTTTCAATATTCTGTCACTTCCACTTTGGACTGGGAGATGTATGCACTTGCAGATATTGTCATACTTCGCCATCACTTCCAGAAGCCCGTCACTCAAGTCCTTTGGATGCGAGGTGGCAAAACGTACCCTGAGCCTCGGACTTATTTCTGCCACCCTTGCCATCAACTCGGCAAATCCCACCTCTCCGTCATCCGTCCGCCAGCGATATGAATTCACATTCTGTCCCAGCAACGTCACTTCCTTATATCCATGGGCATACAGGTCTCGTGCCTCTGCCACAATCGTCTCGGGGTCGCGGCTACGCTCCCGCCCTCTAGTGTAGGGCACCACGCAGTAGGCGCAATAGTTCTGGCATCCGCGCATGATGGATATATAGGCAGATATACCGTTGCTTCCGAGTCTGACCGGTTCGATATCGGCATAGGTCTCTGTCGTACTCAACTCCGTCTCTGCGGCCTTTACACCCTGCTCACGCACTCTCGCCAAAATACTGGGCAACTGCCTATACGCATCTGGCCCCACAACAAAACTCACGTTTTCCTCCTCCACCATCAACTGGCTCTGCAGCCGTTCCGCCATACAGCCCAATATGCCAATGCGTAAACCTGTATTGCGTTGCTGCAAGGCTCGCAGCTCTCTCAGCCGCTTGCGTATTCGCTGCTCCGCATTGTCCCGTATGGCACACGTGTTTATCAGCACATAATCCGCTTCGCCTATCTCCGTGGTCACATCATACCCCTCTTTTTTCAGCAGGGAGGCCACAATTTCGCTGTCGGCAAAATTCATCTGGCAGCCATACGTCTCAATATATACTTTCTTCATGCTATATTTCTACTTGTTTTCAATCGTTTCATAACAAAACCACACTGCTACATCACAACCACCTTCTTCACGCCCGTCTCACCAACCTTCACCACATAGACTCCTACAGCCAGTCCCATCACTTTGACAGCCTCCATATTGTCCCCCTCCAAGCGGTTGCCCACTCGGTGGTACATCATCCTGCCCATACTGTTGTATACCGCGACACTCTCTCTTGCAGGTGCTTCAATCGTCAAGGTACCGTTCACCACATAAACCTTTACATCAGCCATAGCGGGCTGTTCCACTCCAACTCTATCCGTAAAGGTGGCAACCAACGTCTGGTCGCAGTCCATCACCACGTGCTTGGGATTATCCGTCGTGCCATCCGACCAATTCAGTAGCCTATATCCTTGTTTAGCGAGCGCACCCACCTCTACTATAGTCCCTCTCGGGTATACTCCATTGCCCACCGTCGTACCGGCATCGGCATCCGAACTCATCGTCACCAAAGTGAAATAGGTGGTCGTATCCACTTCCACTCGCTCATATTGGTCGATCCACACCGTATCATGCTCTGCCGTAGGAATCCACACCGTATCGCACAGGGTCACCCACACTGTATCGCGCATGTCATTCCACACCGTATCGCGCACTATCAGCGTGTCGTGTATCACAATAATTGCATTCTCAGGCTCTTTCCCAGGCATTTCCACGCCTCTCATAAATCTGGCCTCATACCGGCTTCTGCTTGTCACCGTCACTATACGTGGATTGTCGGTGTTACCGTCTGTCCAACCAGAGAAGCGGCATCCCTCTTGTGGTATGCCCGCTATCTCCACCGTGCTGCCCACTGGGTAGGTCCCGCCTCCCATGGGGGTTCCGAGAGCTTGAGCATCCGCCACCACTTCCAACACACCCATCTCTGGCGCCACATACACCGTGTCCCACACTATATTCACCATAGTGTCGACCACCCGATAGTACACCGTATCGGTTGCACTGAGGTAGAGCGTATCGTGCACCCATCGCGAAATAGTGTCGTGCTGATAAACGTACACAGTGTCCCGCAGAATGGTATCACTCTCTGGCATCAACGTATCGGTTATGCTAATATCGTCGATATAAAGGTTGTACTTATAGTTTGAATAGTAATTCAGTGCCAGATACTTTACCCCTGCCGGCACCAGCAAGTCGCAATAGTGCCAACTCGAATTCACCACATTGATGTCTGCCAAGGTATCGGCAAAGGCAGCTATATCGTCGGTAGTGGTAGAATATGTCACGCGCAACTGCTCGGAAGAGGTATGCGACCGCCGATAATAGAAAGTCAGATGCAGTGGATGGGTTGAGGGAAGACGCTGCGAAATGAGGTACTGGTTGTAGTCCGATGCCGAGTAGTAGCTGCTGAACCGATAGCTGTACTGTCCGTCGTGGACTTGGAAGTTGTCGGTCGCAGTTCCCACGCCTTGAAGTCCCCTATTGGAGCTGTTTGCACTAACCGAATACCAACAACCAATGCCACCCGTCTCAAACCCTTGCTGCAAAGGGGTTGTAGCCACTCCTCCGCAGCTGACACTGGGATTGGGCGTAAAGGTAAACGAAACTGTACTGTGGTCCGACCCTACCTGTATATTACTCAAGCCAAACGACATATCTGCAGCTCCATCACAAAGAAATGGATGCGGATTTGTCGTAGAGTCAAACGCAGTCCGTCCGTAGACCCCAAACGCTGCACTAGAGACGTTGCCATTGATTGTGTCCACAGCACTATTGGGGCGGAAGAGCCATAGTTGATGAGGGGTGTCGAAGAAATCGAAACCTGCATTATCCGCACCCACACTCTCGTTGTAGCGCCACACCAGCAATCCTCGTCCGGGTATCGACGAGTCAAAGGTATCTGAGGAGTTACGGTACTCCAATATATACCATTGCTGCCTATCTGACGAGGCCACCCTATAGGCATGGTTAGGTCCCGAGGCCAACGATTGCATAGTGTAGGTACCTGCAACCGTCAACTCTGGTATGCTGTCGAACCAGTTTAGGTATAGGTATTTGAATAGCGAATTGGTCTGCTGAGGAGGTGTCTGATTGCTGTTCATCAAGTCCCAGCTGCCTCCAGGCGACACGTTGGTATAGTCTTCATAATGATATATGTCCGGACAACCCAAGGTATGGGTCATCTCATGGCAGAGGGTGCTCACTCCAAAGTAGTGTTCGCCCGACCCAGCCAACTGGAAGTTGAAGGTATACACTCGCTTGCTGTTGATATATACATATCGGTCATACAGGCTCCATTTATGTGGCCAAAGCAAATCGCTCCAACCCGTATATGTGCCGTTCACCACAAAACAGACATTATCGACCAACCCGTCATTATCTACATCCAGATTGAGCGACGACGGCACAGGGCAGTTGGTATTCACCCAGTTTACGGCATTCTCCAAGAGTGCGAACTCGCGCATGCGACTGTCCGAATCCGACACATAGCCATAAGGGTTGGTGGCACTATAGGGCTGGAAATAGCTACGGGCATGGCTGTCTTGATACGAAAGCACCACGTTGCCACTCGGAGCAGGGTAGAAAGAGGTGTTCACCGAGAGCTTGTTGTAGCTAGCCTTCTTGAAATAGTTATACATCGACGATGCCCCCGCCGTGCTGTCGTTGAACTTATTGTTGATGGGAGCGAACGTGCCAGAGGTGAAACTGGCATCGTCCGCAAAGCGGATAAAGATGACTATATTGTTTATTACGCCATGGTTGCGACCGCTGGTCTTGGGTGCAGCAGGACGGTATTTCTCCGGCACCACCCACTGCTGGTGCAGTCGTTTCAACTCCTCGTTCGAGGGGATCAGGTTAGGCCTCAGACCCACTTGGGCGGGATTGACCTGGCCCGGCACATACGCCGTGGGCACCAATAAGCCTTCTTGCAAAGAGGCAAACACATACTCCCCCGTCTCTGGATTTAGCACAATGGTATAGCCCTCTTCGTCATGCAGCCGATGAAAATACTCGTCGCCCGAAACAAAACAACGCAAAGTATCTCCATTGGGTTGGATTCGAAGTACTGGAAGATTGTACACAGGTGCTGCCATCGACGAAAACGATAACAACAGAAAAATACTTAAGCCTACAACCAGACTTCGTCTATAACTATTCTTACTCATATTCAAAGCTTGATAATTAATATATTCTTCAATATCAATTCACTCGTTTCACCGCCACCAGTCGGTCATACCGTTCTCCAGGTGTGCGGTAATAAACAAACGCGGTGTAAGTGTTGGGGGTCTCATAGTGGTCGCCCTCCAATGTTGCTGTCAGCCCTTCGCTCTCGCCTTTCGGCACAAACAGCAGCTGATAGGCGTAGTAGCCCTGCTTCAACTGCAACCTTAGAGCATAAGCTTTTCGCTCTGGCTGATACTCCATGCGGCTTTTCTCGTCCAACTGCCACTGAGTCAAATCGCCCACCACATAGACATTCCCATTTAGGAAAGGGTACTCCATCGGAAGGGTGAAATTCACCTGCACGTAGTCGGCCTCCGTCTGCTTATTGGTACGGTCCCACACATTCACCTTCATGCCCCCGTTGAGGGTTTGCTCAGCCACATAATGCGCCTTCGACCTATCCTCCAACGGCTTCAACAGCACAAACCACTCTCCGCCATAGTCCTCAATATGATACACATTATACATCTTGGTGCGTATATTGCTTATGTCGAAAAAGCGGAAGCTGTTGCCTCCCCAAAACAGATTACTCTCACGGTTGCGATAGCACAATGCCCCACGGTCATACCCCCCAAACTCCAAACTCCTGCGGTTGTCCTGACGCCCATTCTGCTGAACCACTACGGTGAAGTAGGCAGGGTTCAAGGTTGGAGGAAGCAGTTCGCCTGTATAGTCGCGGTTATTTTCAACCGTCACATCCACCTCTCTTTGTTGGAATATGGACCTGTTGTCATACGGAGTCGTGACCGACACATCGACCTTCACCGAGCCCTCCACCACGCAGAATCGACGGGTGAAAAGCACACTATCAGGATAGTCCTGTGGGAACACCGAAAGCACATAATTGCCCGATATCAGAAAGCGGCTGTACTGCGCAGGAACATATTGAAAATAGTTAACATAATCAATCAGCGTAGTGAACGAGCTGTTGTAATTCTCTATCGGCCCCTCTTCAAATCCGCTGATATACTCATTGGGTTCCATATCGTCCACATGCCACTGCCCATCGCAGTGCTGTATTCGATAGCGATAGTTGTCGGTCTCAGCCCCTAGCACATCGAACCGCAGCAGCAACCGCTCATCGCTGCCCAAAAGCAAAATAGGTGCCTCCAACTCTACGCCATTCCGATAGAGAGTCACCGTCTTCACCTGCTCCACCCAATTGGAATCCGTCACCACTTGGGCATACACACCCACGCGACAGCCCATCACCATCGCACACAATACTATGAACAATAATAAAATACGTCTATTCATCAAATCATAATATAACGTGCAAATTTACACAAAATAATTTGATTATTGCCCCTGCTGAATATTTAATCATATAAAAATAGGTTATTTTTTTGATATACAAACATTTTTTATTATTTCATTGTGCCAGTTGGCAGTTTTTCATTGTGCTAGTTGGCAGTTTTCAACACTCCTTTTAACCCAGAATACCGTTACAAAGATTATGTTTTAGAAAAATAATGTTTCAGAAGCATAATATTTGTAACCATTATCCGTTATATCAGAAAAAATACGACATGAATAATACCCTAATACCATTTCTTGACCGCCAAAGAGAGCAATCAAAAATACAAAAGGCACTCAACAGAGAAGCCTCGCAACTAATAGTGCTATATGGCCGACGTCGGTGCGGCAAATCTCGTCTGCTCACGCACATGCTCAACGAGGGTAAAGACATCTATTACCATGCCGACAGAACCGATTCCTACCACCAGATTGAACTATTTTCAAATCAAGCATCCATCATTTTAAATGGATTCAACCGTGCCACCTATCCTAATTGGGAAACCGTTCTACTAAGCCTCAACGACCGAATGAGCGAACGAAGAGTTGTCTGCATCGACGAGTTCCCCTACCTCGTCAAAAGCGACCCCTCACTGCCCTCTGTGCTACAGCGACTAATCGACACTCGCCAGCTGAAATTCGACATCATTCTATGTGGTTCGTCGCAGCAGATGATGAACACTGCTATTCTCGACAGCGGTTCGCCTCTGTATGGACGTGCCGACGAAGTGATAAAAATACTCCCACTAATGCCGCACTACATCCAAAAGGCATTAAATATCAACAGCGTCAAAGCCGTTGAAGAATACGCCATCTGGGGCGGCGTGCCACGCTATTGGGAGATACGTTTGCGTCACGAATCTCTGGTCGAAGCCGTAATGGAGGAGGTTCTCAACAGCGACGGCCTGCTTTACGACGAACCGTCACGACTATTCTTAGACGAGATGCGCGACCTCGAACTCTCATCCTCCATTCTATCTCTTGTAGGCAACGGCTGCAACCGACTATCCGAAATTGCCGCACGTCTCGGGCGGCCTGCCACTAGCCTCACAACCCCCATAAGTCGGTTAATCTCCTACGGCTACCTACAACGAGAACTACCCTATGCCGAACTGCCCAAAAACAGCAAACGAAGCCTCTATAAGATTGCCGACCCATTTCTCAACTTCTACTTTCACTACGTTACACCCAACCGTTCCCTGATTGAATTCCGCCGACAAGAGCGACTGAAAGACCTGCTGGAATCAAGCCTGTCCAATTATGTGGCAAACATGTGGGAACACCTCTGCCGACAAGCCATTCCACTAATGACCATCGAGGGCATGACATTTCGTCCCGCAAGCCGTTGGTGGGGTACCGTTAGGCGGAACACCACCATTGAGCTAGATGTCGTTTCCGAATCCGACGACGGCAGCACCGTGTTGGTAGGAGAATGCAAGTGGAGCGGCAGAGAGAATGTCGACCAACTGCGCTCCTCCTTGCTCCAGCGAGCCTCCCAACTGCCCTTCCT
>CAMYZD010000071.1 GCA_947303735.1 uncultured Bacteroidales bacterium
TTCCACTTTAACTTCCTTTTTAACTCCATATTATTCAATTTATAGAAGTCCTCTTTATTCATGCCTATACCTTTCTTCCGCTCGTTCTTCTCTCCTGATTCGTCCGTTCTTCGCTTACAGCAGCGAAAATATGTTATATATTCTTTATTTTCAATACATTAGTTTAATATAAGCATCTCATCATTATTGGGCCAGCTGAGTCTTGGCATACCGACGGAAATGATAGGTCGGAATAGTCGTCCAAAATACTTGTTAATAACTTTTTTACTAAAAAAAGTGTCGGAATGAAATAAAGTTGTTATACTTGCACAAAATTTCTAAACGATGAAATCTAGAAGAAATCACAAAAAGAACCTGATTGTCAGCTACAAGAGTCTTTCCGAGGAGCTAAAGGAAGTGTTCAAAGAACAATATCCTGAAGGCTACAGCGACTTCCTTCAACGTTTTGAAAAGCCCAACGGGGATGTTATTTTTGTTGCCCCAATGGAGACGGAGGACACGGTGTACATGGTAAAATTCGATGTGAAAATCGACACGACTTACGCGGACGACGACATGGACAAGGATTTCTATGACGAGGAGGTGGAGAAAGCTGACAGCGAATTTGCCCCTCTACAGGAGGCCCTTGACAAAGAGGAGGAGAATCCCTCACACACCGAACGTGTGGTACGCCACGGCAACTACGACGACGAGCTAGACACGGGCAAGAAAAAGTCGCCTATAGCCCACGGCTCGCTGAGCGCACTGGGAGAAGAGCTGAAAGAAGCCTTCAGCGATGATGGTGGCGACAGCTACGACGACTATAACGACGACAAGGACGACGAGGAAGAGGAATACGACCCCGACGAGCCTACCGACGAGGAATTGATGGATATTGACAGCGAGATATTTGCCAACGCTGAGATTCCTCCTGAGGAGCTGGCCCGTATGGAAGCCGAAAAGGTCGCCAGCAAGCCCAAGAAGGGCCGTCCGAGGAAGAACCCCGCACCTGCCAATGCCGAGCCGGCCGCTCCCAAGAAGAAGGGTCGCCCTAGAAAGAATCCTCAATAGAAAAAAACTCTCCTATTTATACTAGAATGGGGTGGCTTTGACCAAAGCCGCCCCATTTGCATTTTTGACGAATGGCACTATTTCTCGTAGAAGTGCATTTCGGTAAGATATTGGTATACTGGTTCGGTAAGGAGAAACCTGACATCGTGGCCCTGACGAATTTGGTCGCGGATGTAGGTAGATGAAATATCCATCATGGGCACGTCGACAAGGGTTACGTTAGGATGGCTGGCATATTTGCAGTCGGTGTAACCCGGGCGGGGATAGACATAGATTTGATAGTGCTCGAGAATATACTCCCAGTTTCGCCAGCGGTCGATGGTGGCAAGGTTGTCGGAACCCATGATGAGACTGAACTGCTTGTCGCGATATTGCTCGCCTAGGTGGGCAAGGGTAAGGACGGTGTATGATGGGATGGGGAGATGGAACTCGACATCACAGGCACGCAAATTATAGTTGTCGTGAACAGCACGGCGAACCATCTCCAGACGCTGCTGGTCGGCAAGGAGGGTGCGCCTCACCTTGAGGGGATTCTGAGGGGAGACGACGAACCACACTTCGTTGAGCGGGGCATGCGCCAGCATGGCACTGCCGATAATGAGGTGGCCCACATGTATGGGATTGAACGAGCCAAAGAAAAGACCGATGTTTCTCATAAGACAAAATTGAGAATTGAGAATTGAGAATTGAGAATTAGGCTGCCGCGCCAATAATTCTCAATTCTCAATTCTCAATTTTCAACTCAATTAATAGTATTTGTACTTGCTAACAATCTGAATGTGGCGCAGGCGATTGCCCTTAAAGGTGTAGATTTCGCCCACCTCAGCAGCACCAGCAATGACCTTGAGTACGTTGATTTCGTTGGTATAGGACTTGGGGTAGCTCTTGAACACCACTTTGAAGACATCCTCCTTGGACATGCCGACACGAACTCCGTTGTCGAGTACCACTGCACTGTCGGTAATTTTGGCATAAATCATCTCCAGCTTGTCGGTCCATATGCTGCGATATACGTTGATATTGGTACCGTCGAGACGTTTGAGGGTGTTCACAGCGACGGTCATGGTGTCGTAGAAACGCTTATAACCGCTTTCGCGATACCAAAGGAGCTGGTTGTTGGTAATGAATTGCTCAACTGAACTCCATTTGCCAATAGGGTAGATGGGATAGTCGGCCAGAGAGAAGACTGTCATGGTGTCGGCATAGACTTTGACATCCTTTACCTGATATTCTGGACGGGCATAAGCGAGCATACGAACTGCCTTAGCCTTAGAACTAACCTGCTGAGCATTAACTGCAAACGCCATCAAAAGAAGCGCCACTAGAGGAAGTATTTTCTTCATTTCAGTATCTAATTTCGGATTGCAAAAGTACGCTTTTTTTGGCACATAACGCGAAAAATGTTGTTTTATTATTGCCAAAATGAAAAAACTAGTGCTTCACGAGCTGACGGGTAGCAATACCCGTGGGGGTTGCAACGCGAAGCAAATAGATACCAGCCGGGAGCGACTGGAGGCTGAGAGTAAGTGTAGGAGTGCCATTGACGGTACGGGTCAACACCTGACGACCAGCGGCATCGAGAAGGGATACCTGACAGCCCGATGCGGCCTGCTGGGACGAAAGTTGGACGGTCACCATGTCGTGCACGGGGTTGGGGAAGAGACGCATGTCGCAGTTTTCTGAAACCTCGCCGACACCCAAAGAACGATCAAGATATTCGCTCTGAGCGGCGTTGAGAACGGGGCAATTGTTCACATTGGATGGGTCGTATTGCCAAACGATTGCCACCACACGGCAGTTCTTGTAAGTGAATCCGTCAGGAAGGGTGTAGTCGATATTGTAGGAGAAAGAGTAATCATTCTCGGCATCGACAGTGAAGGGATCGCCCCACATATTGGTAATAGCGGAGCGGACAGTACCCATGTGGACAAAGGCTGCTTGGTTGCCGTTGTTATAGTCGTTCTGACGGCCTATGAGGCTGTCCTCAGTGACGAAGACAATGAGTCGGGTGTTCTCGCTGATGGAGCTATCGCCAAAACGGCCCGACACCGTGCCCGAGAGATGGCGAGTGGAAGGGTCGTAGGAGACTTCGGGAGCATACACCTTGCAAGTAGTGGCAACAGCCTTGGCCTGAGCCAAGTAGTCTCGTAGCTCTGACACTTGGCCAACGCTCATGACTGGGGCTGGATTAGAGGAGCTGAAATGGGTGCGGTCGAACATGACTGCAGGAGCATAGGTATTACCACCATAGAAAATAGTCATAGCGGTGGCAATCTCGTTAGTCAGAAAGTCGGTACCAAAACCGGCATGATGCTTCACCCAAATGATATTGTTATTGCCAGAAATAGCAGAGGCAATACGTTCGGCGCCGCTGGGACACCAGCCACAATCGGCACCCGTAAACTGCTCGACAAGAATTTTGCGGGTAAAGGTCTGTTTACCGTCTTGAGCCATAGCGGCAACCCCTAAGGTCAGGGCCATAATGAAAAGTGTAATCTTTTTCATATATAATTAAATATGTGTGATGGTTATTAATTCAAAATGCCTTTTTTTCGATTTGCAAAAGTACACATTTTTTTTCAAGTGGCAATTTTTTTTATACCAAAAGACATTTTTTTGGAAAAAATGCGTATTTTTGCAGATTGAATTAATCCTCATTTAACACAATTAATTAAACATAATCAACTAACAATCAAAGCCGATGAGTCTGATGGCATATAACAAGACAAAGTAAATTGATGAAAAAACTTTTATTAGTTGCGCTAGCCCTGCTCGTGAGCACGGCATCGTTTGCACAGTTCAGAACCGCACCGCGTGAGGTGGGAGCTCCTATGCAATCCAAGTCGTTAGACTTTGGTATGGCGAGCAATTTCACCGTCACCACCATTGACAACCAGACTATCACCCTTCAGAACTGGTTGGATTCTGGCTACTATGTGTTGCTTGACATTTCTGCCACTTGGTGCAGCTGGTGCTGGCGTTTGCATCAGGCCCACGTGCTGGAGCAGCTGTACACCAACTACGGTCCTAATGGTACCAATGAGATGCGTGTACTGTGGGTTGAAGGCGATGACGAAACTGCCCCTTCGCTCATCTATGGTGGTAGTGGCAGCATGGGTAACTGGACCGCCGGTGTCTCCTACCCCATTGCCAACGACGACAACATTGCAGCCCTCTACAATGTGACAGGATTTCCCACTGTTGTCCTTATCTGCCCCAGCGGCTACTATCAGGATGCCTATGGCGTCTGCGATTGGGACGGTACTCAGTTTGTCACCAACACCTCTGTGGCTGCCATTTATGGCCTGTTGAACAACTGCCCCGCTGCCGGCGCACCTCCTATGGTTGAAATCCAAGGTCTGACTAGCGCTGTGGTAAACAGCCCCACCACCTTTACAGCTGCCTACGTCAGCGTTGACGAGGTCACTTCTGTGAGCTGGAGCATTCCTGGCGCCACTCCCAGCACTGGCACTGGCGACAACATCACTGTTACCTTCCCCACCGCTGGCAACTACACCGTTTCGCTGAGCGTGACCAACACCTCTGGCACCACCACCGAGACCCTCAACGTGAACACCATCGAGTGGAACTGGGATAACACTATGAGCTATGACAATAACGGCGAGTATGCCTCTTCCGTAGGCGGTCCCAACCCCATGATTTGGGGCGTCAAATATCCCTCTGCCTTCATGAGCGGCCGCAACTACTTGGAGAATGTTCAGGTCTATTCCGAATATGAAGGTCACTTCACCCTGATGGTGTATCAGACCAACCCCGGCATAGAACCTACCACTAACGACATGATTTATCAATTCACTTATCCTGTGAACGCTTCCGGCTACAACACTCTTCCCATCTATGACCAGCTACCGCTTAACGACAGCAAGGACCTGTGGATTGTATTCTCCTGCAGCGACATTGCATACCCCGCAGCAGGCACTGCTTTCACCGGCGACCCCAATGGCAGCCTAGTGAACCTGAGCGGTCAATGGATGCCCATCTATGAAGCATCCGAATCGTTGAACTACACTTGGATGATAAAGACCACCACCAGCGCCACCGTTCCTGCCTTGACCGTTGGCATCGTTGGTCCCACCGAGGCTATGAACGGGGAAACTGTCACCTTCACAGCTGCCGGTCGTACCAATACAACCTATAGCTGGAGCTTTGATGGCGGCGATCCTGCCACCGCTACTGGCCAGACTGTCACCACTACGTTTGCCACCGGTGGCAACCACACCGTGACGCTGACTGGCACCAACAATGGCGAAACCGCCACCGCTACCCACACCATCCATATTACCGTTTGCGAAACTCAGAACCTGCCCTGGAGCTGTGGCTTTGAGTCTTCGGACAACCTTGATTGCTGGAAGTTCATCGACCAGGACGGCGACGGCTACGGCTGGGATTTGAGCGCCTGGTCGGGCAACAGCAACTATGTACACACTGGTAGTGGAGTAGTTGCTTCCGCTTCCTTTATCAACAATATTGGCGCATTGTCGCCCGACAACTGGATGATTACCCCCAAGCTGAGCATTCCTGCCAATGGTGCCACTCTGTCGTATTGGATCGGACCCGTTGACCCAAATTATTATCAGGAGTATTACAGCGTGCTGGTTTCCACTACCGGCAACAACCCCGCTGACTTCACCAACACTATCCACGCCGGCACCGTCGACCAGGCCAGCTGGGCAAAGAAGAGCTACAGCCTTGCAGGCTTCGCCGGTCAGGAAATCTACATTGCCTTCCGTCACCACAACATCAACGACATGTTCTGGATGCTTATCGACGACATCGCTGTGACCGCCGGCAACACCGCCAGCATCAGCGAAGTTGAGAACTCCAATGTGGTCCTCTATCCTAACCCCGTGACCAACATCCTCAACATCGAGGCCCAGGGTATCCAAGAGGTTAGCGTGATGGATGTGAACGGCCGCACCGTGATGACCCTGCAGAACACCAACCGTATTGACATGAGCAACCTTGCCAACGGTGTCTACTTCGTACGTGTTATCACCTCCGAAGGTGTCTCCACCCAAAAGATTGCTAAGAAATAACCCTTCATAATCTTTGCGTTGAGAGCCCGCCCAAAAACGGGCTCTCTTTTTTTACAATATAATCCTATTTCTATGAACTACGCCTCACACATAGCCGAACAACTAAACCTTGGTCAGCGTCAGGTGGAGAAGACCATCGAGCTGCTGGAGCAGGGTGCCACCGTCCCTTTTATCGCCCGTTACCGCAAAGAAGTGACTGGCAGCCTTAACGAAATACAAATTACTGCCATACGCGACCTACTGGTCAAATTGAAAGAGTTGGACAAAAGACGTGAGACCATCCTCGCCTCAATTCAGGACCAAGGCAAACTGACTCCAGAGCTGGAGAAGCAGATACTTGCCGCCACCACGATGACCGAATTGGAGGACCTATATCTCCCATACAAGCCCAAACGCCGCACTCGAGCTACGATGGCTATGGAACGAGGGTTGGAACCACTCGCCAACGAAATACAGAAGCAGTACTCCTGCAATCTCGACCAGTTGGCCGAACGGTATGTCAACCCCGAAAAGGGGGTGAACAATACCGAAGAAGCACTGGCTGGCGCACGCGACATCATAGCCGAAAGGGTGAGTGAGAACGCCCAAGCCCGCAACAAGGTGCGCAACATATTCCGACGGAGCGCCATGCTCACTTCTAAGGTAGTAAAAAACAAGGAAGAGGAAGGCGGCAAATTCGAGTCGTGGTTTGATTGGAAAGAGAATGCCATGCGTGCTCCTTCTCACCGCATTTTGGCGCTGTTCCGAGGTGAAGAAGAGGGTGTATTGAGAGTTCATGTGCTTCCCGAAGAGGATGATGGGGCTTTCGAGGCATTGGAGCGTCAGTTTGTCAGTGGGCGATTTGACTCGTCGGAGCAGGTGCGGCTCGCTGTGCGCGACGGTTACAAACGGCTACTCGCTCCTTCAATAGAGACGGAGTTCTACAACCTGCTGAAGGAAAAGGCCGACAAGGAGGCCATCAGAGTGTTTGCAGAAAACCTGCGTCAGCTGCTACTCACATCGCCACTCGGACAAAAGCGTATCCTTGCCATCGACCCCGGATTCCGCACAGGTTGCAAAACCGTATGCCTCGATGCTCAGGGGCAACTGCTTCACAATGAAACCATCTATCCTTTCACCTCCGTACGTGAAGAACGGGCTGCAATAGCCAAACTCGAAGCTTTGGTAGAAGCCTTCCACATCGAGGCAATTGCCATCGGCAACGGCACCGCCGGACGCGAGACCGAAGAGGTGGTGAAACGCTGTCACTTCAAGGGCAAGCTCATTGCTGTGATGGTCAGCGAAAATGGAGCATCCGTTTATAGCGCCTCCGAAGTGGCACGACGAGAATTCCCCGAATATGACGTTACCGTGCGTGGAGCCGTCAGCATTGGCCGACGGCTGATGGACCCCCTCAGCGAACTGGTTAAAATTGACCCCAAAAGCATCGGAGTGGGTCAATACCAGCATGATGTCAACCAAACCCTGCTGCAAGAGAGCCTGCACGACGTGGTGGTCAGCTGTGTCAATAGTGTGGGCGTAGAGCTCAATACTGCCAGCCGAGAGCTGCTCAGTTATGTCAGTGGCATAGGGCCAGCCCTTGCCAACAACATAGTGGACTACCGTAACCGCGAAGGCGCATTCCACTCACGACAAGAGCTGAAGAAAGTAGACCGACTGGGCGACAAAGCCTATGAACAATGTGCCGGTTTCCTTCGGGTACGAGAGAGCAACAACCCTCTCGACCGAAGTGCTGTACACCCTGAGCGTTATGCCTTGGTGGAAAAGATGGCACATGATGCCGGCACCACAATTGAGGAGTTGATGAAAAGCAAAGAGCTTCGCGGCAAAATACACATCGAGGACTACGTCAGCCCCGATTGTGGACTCCCTACCCTGCAAGACATCATGAAGGAGCTAGACAAACCCGGTCTCGACCCCCGAGCCAAGTTCGAAATATTTGAGTTCGACAAGAATGTCACCCGAATTGAGGATCTGCAAGAAGGGATGATACTACCCGGCATCGTGACCAATATCACCGCCTTTGGTGCCTTTGTTGATGTAGGCGTACACCAAGACGGCCTCGTCCATGTGAGCCAGATGGCAAACCGACGCGTCAACGACCCCGCCGAGGTGGTTCACCTCCATCAGCATGTAAAAGTGAAAGTCTTATCCGTCGACCTCCGTCGCCACCGCATATCACTTACAATGAAAGGGCTCTAGCGGAGTAAAAAACTTCCGTCAATTGGGGTAATAGGTTTATCCCTTGCGGAAGCGTGCTGTAATGTCGGAGAAAGAGCCATCGGGCTGACGGTGGAACAACCGTTGGTTGCTCCGTGGAGATGGCAATGGACCCAAGTGAGCGATGTACGGCCCTATTTTGATATAGTCAAACTGATCGCGGTCAATATCATGAGGGATATACTGCCTGCCGCTATACCACGCCGTCTTTAGTGCAGGATGGGCTTCATGCAGATGGCAGGCTAGTGCCTCCACCTCATGGGGAGCTGCATCGCCCCCCATAAAGCAGATACAAGTGATGTGATTATCCATCTGCGCGACTAGTGTATCAAGACTTTCCTCTGTCAGTGGCAACCCTACGTCAGCCCACAACTGAGGGCTGTGGCACCCCGGACAATGGCAAGGACAACCCGTGAGATTGATGGCCAGCGTGGTCTCGTCAGGTATTTCCTGAAACACTATGTCTGTATTGAGGTACTTAAGCACTTCCTACTGTGTATTTATCCTGTTTCATTTAGTGTGATAGTATCGGCGGTGGGCCTCCTCTTGACGTCCCTGTGAGAAGTTGCTGATACGTTTCAAATAGCCAATGATGCGGGTCATATAGTCCACATTTTTGCTATGGCATACGGGGCACTCTTTCAAGTACCGCTTGTCAATGTGGCCACAGTCGTTGCATATAGTATTGGGTATATTGAAGGTAAAGTAGTTGCAACCCTCGGTCGCAGCCACACGCAGCAACTGCCGATATTGCTCTTTCGACAAATGTTCATCCAGGTTGAGGTGCAAGGCACTGCCACCTGTCAGATGCTGTATGTAGGGGGTGCCGTGTAGCCGGAACTTGTCGAGTATAGTGAGTGAATCGTCTTCCACCACATAGAAATAGCTATTGTAGCAGTCGCGCGGAACGAAATAGCCATCTTCACGGTCCCACTTGGCATGTTTGATACCCACATTCTCAGCCGGTATCATCTCGCAGTTGAACATCAGCTCCGATGTGCGGTACTGCTTATTGTACTTCTCTACCACTCCCAGCACCGACTGCACGTAATCGCGATATTGGTCATTGTCGTTGATGGGTATGCCTAAGAATTCAGCCCCTTCTACCAACCCGTTGACCCCGATAGTCAGATATTGACGACTGAGATTGATATAGCCCGCGTCAAAGAGCGGAAGCATCCCATGGCTCTGCAACTCTTTGAGGTTCTCATTGTAGGCTATCTGCACCTTATGACAAAGGTCCACAATGTCCGACAGATATTTGATGTAAGGTATATTGTTGTTGACCGCATACTGGATGCAGCGGTTGAGGTTGACGGTCAGCACGCTCTTGGAACCAGTCGAGACGCCTCCAGCACCAAGTGTGTAGCTGAACTCGTTGTCCGTTATCTCGTTGCGTAGGCGACAGCAACTGGAGAGTGAGTCGGCATTGTCGCTCAGATAGGTAAAAAAGGAATGCCCCTCGGCATACATCTCAGCGGTGAAGTCGGCCCACTCTTGGTCGCGGCAGTCGCCATTCTCGCTCAGCAGGGCCATTGTCTCCACAGGGAAAGTGAGGAGCGACTTGGTCCGTTCTTTATTGAACCACTTCATAAACCGTTTCTGCAGCCAAGAAAGACCATCCCAATCGGGACGGCTGCCATCGGGAAAGACAAAGTCACCAAAGAGACTCTCGAAATAGTATCGGTCGTAGTAGGCTATATTCCAAAAGACCGCCTGGTAGTTGCGAGCACCTGTAGGCTGGTTGAGGGTATACACTATCTGCTCAAAACAGTCGGTAACGACCTTGTCTATTGTGCGCTGCTTGAGCGAGAGGTCTACCACCTTGTCCGAATTCTGCCAGTAGTCTTTGCCGTACTCAAGCCCTATAAAGTGGTTGAGATACATCAGAAACTCAGGCGTGGCACAAGCTCCGCTGAGCATACTCGACACCATGAACACCATATTTACGAAGCCTCCACAGAAACTTTTAAGGTTGGTGGGAGCTTTCGAATTGCCCCCGATGGAGGCGGTGCCATCTAGGAGCCAGGGGTACATGGTGATGCTGGCGCAGTAGTTGGCCAACGACGTCTCGTCGTTCTTGTAGATAAAATGATGGTTGAGAAGGTCGAGGTACTGGGTGGCAAGTTCCTTTCCGTAGAGCTTCTTGATGCGGTCGGTCAGCAGGCGACGGTTGAGGCGGATAAAACTTGCCTTAGGCAGTTCTCCTATAAGGGTGGCAATATTCTTGTGCTCCACATTGGCGTTGGCATCGTACTTGCTGCCCGATGCGGCATTGGAGGCTCGACAGTAGTCCACTAAGAAGTTGAGCTTCTCCATAGTCTCGCGGTCCTCGGTGTGTTTCTGCCGGTAGAGCATGAATGATTTCGCCACTCGGTAGTGTCCTTCCTTCATCAACGACACCTCCACTTGGTTCTGTATATCCTCCACCGTGATGCCATCGTGGATATCGAGGTGAGTGATAATCTTGCTAAGGCTGGCCAGGTCCACTGGCTCATCCACCGACTGAAACGCCTTGATTATGGCATTCATTATTTTGTCGAGCGAAAAGCGGACCTGCTCTCCATCACGCTTGGTTATGCTAAAAGGAACATTCTCCATGGTAATTGAAAACGTAACAAATTAAGAATTAAAAATTAAAAATTAAAAATTGGCTGCCGCTTTTGAAATTGAAAAATGAAAATTGAAAAAGTGCTTCGCCTACCTTCTTAGTTCTTAGTTCTTATTTCAAAATACTTCTTACTTCAAAAAAAAGGCGGTCACCAGCTAAGGCAACCGCCTGGCGAAAGATTGATTGAGAGTGAACGTGCGTTTAGTGGCGAATCACTAGTTTCTGGTTGTTGCCTGCCAGATGCAGCATATACACACCATTGGCTAGCGATGCAGTGTTGATTGTGAGTGACGTGCTTCCTGCCTCAACAGGGAGACTGACCACCACACGGCCTGCCATGTCGTAAATAGTAGCCGTAGCATGCTGAGTCTGTGCAGCAAAGCGAGCAGTCACGCTATGGTTGGCGGGGTTGGGATAGAGGCTCAACTCGGCAGTCTGCGCATGGTCGATGCCCAAGGAGGTATTCATCACAGCCACACCATCGAGGTCAAAACCGGCACTATAGGTGATCGTGGGGAAGGGATCATTAATCAAATGTCCAAAGGCATCGTAGGTGCCATACTGCGGGTCGATGCTGCCCACCACGTCGATGACGCGCACATGGGTGATATTGTTGATGTCCACGTTGGCACTGTCGCGCAGTTCTTCGAGGTCGAACGGAGTGCCGTAGCCCACGCGATACTTGCCAGCCAGATTGTTGATGAATGTGGGGTCAACCCGCTCGGTGATTTGTGTGTGGGTCTGCGTCAGCGAGGTGGCGGGGAAGCGCACGAAGTGCTCGCCGTCGGAGCTCACCTCCACCACGGCCAGTTCAAGGAAGTAGTCGTTGAATGAGTTCTCGAACACGGCAAAGTCGTAGCCGTCACCGTTGGCAATGGGGGCGTCGAAAGTGAGGGTGGCCATGCCGCCGTCGCCCAGGCTCACCACATCCATTGTGTTGGCGGTGGCGGGGCCTACGGCATCCTCGTCAGTGCCGTAAGTTACAGCAGTGGCCTCGGGGTCGGTCAGGTTGCTTGAGCCGCGCACCACAGTACAAGCAGTTGCCCATCCATGAATGCGCTCGTCGTCGAACTTCACAGCCGTGCAGCCCTCCGAGCCTACAGCTCCGCAGAAGGGACCCACCTCTGGTTCGTTGGGGTCGCTCACCGGATAGATGGTCTGAGGGTATGCATAGGTATACATCCAGTAGTTCCAGTCGCTGTCGTAGGTGCTGTCCACTGCTACGCCTGCCGTCGGGTCGGCCCAGCGGCTGAAGTCGCCATCGTTCAACGGCTGATACATACCAGCCGACATAACCTCATTCAGCGTGTGTTCCCACCAACTGTATGTGGCCTTGCGTAGCGTGTCGCCGTTCTCGATGAAGAGGATGTCGTCCACGCCCCAGTCGTTGGTCGTATAGGCAAAACGGCTGTCGGCGGCGGCAATGTCGTTCATGGCATCCTGCACTGTGGCGTTGCCGTCGAAGCGGTAGCCCCATGCCAGCGCTCTGCTGGGCCAGTTCACCACAAAGATGACATCATTCTCTCCGTCACCCACCCAGTAGCGGATGTCTTCGGCACTGATGGTGGCGCTGGTGGGCGCAGGAGAACTGACAGGATAGATGGTCTGCGGGTAGGCGTAGGTGTACATCCAGTAGTTCCAGTTGGTGTCGTAGGTGCTGTCTACCGCTACGCCTGCCGTCGGGTCGGCCCAGCGACTGAAATCGCCATCGTTGAGTTGTTGGTACACACCTGCCGACATGGCTCCGTTCAGCGTATGTTCCCACCAGCTGTAGGAAGCCTTTTGCAGCGTGTCGCCGTGTTCCACAAACAGTATGTCGTCGATGCCGTAGCTTCCCGTCACGAACGAAAGACGAGGGTCGGCCGCGGCGATGTCGTTCATCACATGTTGCAAGTCGACGTTTGTGGTGCCGAAGCGGTAGCCCCATGCCAGTGCGCTGTCGGGCCAGTTCACCACAAAGAGCAATTGGTTCTCACCTTCGCCCACCCAGTAGCGTATATCCTCTGCACTGATAGTGGCATCGGTCGGTTCGGGAGAACTAACAGGATAGATAGTCTGCGGGTAGGCGTAGGTATACATCCAGTAGTTCCAGTTGGTGTCGTAGGTGCTGTCCACTACCACGCCTGCCG
>CAMYZD010000072.1 GCA_947303735.1 uncultured Bacteroidales bacterium
TGGGCAAGATTGTATCGCTCAGCAGCATCGCCCTGCTCAGCGGCCTCTCCAGCTTCATCGGCATCGCTTTGTCGTTGCCCAAGATGATATCGGCGAGCAGCGAAGAGATTAACATTCCCTTCAACTATACCACCAACGATTACATTGCCCTGCTGTTGGTCATTTTGGCCTCGGTGCTTATCATGGCCTCTGCCGTCAGCCTGCTCTCCGCCCTTGCCAAGGACGTGAAGAACGCCGGCACCATGATTACCCCCTTCATGCTGGTGGTGATGCTGGCAGGCCTGCTGCCCATGTTCCAAACTGGCACGCCCGACAACCTGGTCGTCTACCTCATCCCCTTCTACAACTCGATTGAGGTGATGACCGACGTGTTTGCCCACTCGCTGCGCTGGACACCCGTGCTCATTACCCTCGTGTCCGACATAGCCTATACCGGCATCGCGGTCTTTGGCCTGACGAGGATGTTTAACAGCGAGAAAATCATGTTCTCAAGATAATTTAGAATAATCGGAATAATCTGAATAGTCTGAGTAATCTGAATAATCCGACCCCTCCGACACTTCCGACACTTCCGATTACTCCGACTCCTCCGATAAAAAAACAATCCCATGAAAAATCTCAAACTATATATCGCCATCGCCTACGGCCTTATCTGGGCCGCAGGCTTGGTGTTCTATCTCTCAGGAACCAATGTCGCTTCTTTCGCAGGTTCAACCCAATTATTGGCTGGCTTCTGCATGTTCATCCCTTTGGTTGCAACACTCATCTGCCAGAAAGCATCCAAAGAACCCCTCCTTCGCGGTATCGGCATCAGCTGGAAAGTCAACCGATGGTGGTTCATTGGCTGGCTCATCGTAATCTTTATCCCACTGCTTACGATTCTCTTCACCCACTGGACAATAGGCCTTAACTTTAACGCCCCCGGCGAAGCGGTGCCTCTCAGTTTTATGAATAAACCCGTAGGCATGGTGGGGATAACCCTTTTGTCGGGCTTGGTGGCAGGAGCTACCATCAACGCCCTTTTCGCCTTCGGCGAGGAAATAGGCTGGCGCGGATATCTGCTCAAACAGTTCGAGGGCAAAAACTTCCTCACCACAGCCATAATCATCGGCATCATCTGGGGTTTGTGGCACGCACCGCTCATCCTCCTCGGGCACAACTACCCACAGCATCCCCAATGGGGTGTGCTCATGATGGTAGTGCTGAGCATCCCGCTCAGTTTTATCATCCAGTATTTTCGCGTCAAGAGCGGCTCCGTCATCGTGGCGGCCATCATGCACGGCACTGTCAACGCAGTGGCAGGCACGGTCTACCTCTTTATCGACATGAACAACTGGAACGACCTCATCGACGGAGGTTGCGGCGTTGTGGGCATCTGCGCCTTGTTGGTGGTAGCCCTCGCTATCTTCCTCTTCGACCGCTACGTCACCCGCGACCGCATCTGTACCTCGCCCATCAAAGGCAATACCGCGACAACCTCACCGTCCCAATTATAGTAGGCGGTCATGTTGAGAGGGTGTCTCAAAAGTTTTGAGGCACCCTCTTATTGTACAATTCGGTCTCATGTCACAAAAAAGTTGTATTTTTGCATCGGCGAAGTTCCCACTCCGTCGATGCGTATTTTTTTGATTATTGCCTATTTATGAAAAAGTTACCTCTTTCACTACTCACTCTGTTGTTGGCTCTGTCTCCCTGCAGGCTTACCGCCCAAACAGCTGAAACCGACTCAATAGATGTGTTGCACTACGACCTAGCAATCGATCTGAGCGACACCACCTCGCACATGCTACGCGGTGTGGCCGACATCACTTTCGTGCTGACTCGCGACTGCAGTTCCGTCACCTTCGAGCTCATCTGCGACCAAGTCAGCCCTGTCAGCCTTGACGGTACCGTCACCCGGGGCTTCAGCTACAACCCCGACGACGGTCTGCTGAGCGTATACCTGTCAGGTGGACAAGTGGGCGACACCCATGTCCTCTCGGTACCCTACACCACAAATGGCTATATCGAGAGTTCGGGCTGGGGCGGACTGCACCTCGACCCATATATCTACTACAATCTTGGTGCGGCATTCTCTGCCTACCCCCATGCCTTCGGCCGAAGTTGGTTCCCCTGCCGCGACAACTTCTACGACAAGGCCACCTATCGCTTTACCGTCACGTCCAAACCCGGATGGAGTGCCATCTGTAGTGGCCTGCTGCAGTCGGTCGACACCCACCCCGACGGCACCACCACCCACGTCTACCTCCTCGACCACCCCACCCCCACCTACATTGCCTCCATCTCCTCAGCCGCTTGGAACACTATACAACGCCAATACCCCAGCCGCTACGGCACTTATCCCGCCACCATCGGCTATCTCAATCGCGACAGCAGCCAGGTGGCTGCCGCTTTCGACATACTCGACACCGTCATCCCATACTATGAGCATGCCTTCGGACCTTACCGCTGGGACCGCATCGGCTACATAGGCACACCCAAGGGGTCTATGGAACACGCTAGCAACATCGGTCTGGTCGACGTCTGCATCGCCTCGACCGAGGTAGACTGCCAGATGACCCTATGCCACGAGTTGGGGCACGCCTGGTTTGGCAACCTCCTCACCTGTGCCACAGATGCCGACATGTGGATAAACGAGGGGGGAGCCTCCTTCTGCGAGGAACTCGCAGCCGAAGCCGCCTACGGTCGTTCCACCGCCACCCAACGCTATGTCGACAAACTCAGCTCGGTGGTGCGCAATGCCCACCTTGAAGACAACGGCTACCGTTCCCTCTCGGGCATGTCGCCCTTCTACACCTATGGCACCACCACTTACAACAAAGGTGCCATCGTCTGGCATTCCCTCCGTGGCATTATGGGCGACTCACTCTTCTACAGCTGTATGCACCGCCTCTTCGACCGCTGCGCCTTCGGCACCATCGACGCCGCCAGCCTGCGCGACAGCCTCACTCTCTACAGTGGCATCGACCTCAACGGCTTCTTCGACTTCCATGTCTTCACCCCCGGATTTGTCGACTACGACATAGACCAGCTGCAAGTAGAAGGCTACCACGCCACCATCACCCTGCGCCAACGTCTCGTAGGCACCGACCACTACGCCTACGGCAACCATGTGCCCGTCACCTTCTTCTCCTACGACCTCGCACATGAGAAACGCTGGCTCCAGTTCGATGACAGCGTTGCCACCCTCACCGTCGACCTCCCCTTTGTGGCAGCCTTTGCCGTGGTCGACTACAACCGTGAAATCTCAGACCCCTGTACCGACAACGCCACCAGCCTGCGCACCAGCGGTACCAAGGTTCTAGGCAACAGCTTTTGCAAGATACAGGTGCCTACCAACACCGACAACCCCAAGGCTTGGGTCCACGTGGGACACCATTTCGTCCACCCTGGGGGCGACACCCTAGAAGGCATCGTCCGCTTGGCCAACCGATACTGGCAGGTCACCGGATTTATCCCTTGGGAGAACCAATACAAAGGTCTGTTCCTCTATAACCTTGGAAGCAATGGCTCTTCCAACGCCTCCAACCTTGACCTCGACTTCTACAACAACCACCGCACTCTCGATTCCATCTGCCTCCTCTACCGTCCCGACCCACACCATCCTTGGCAGGTCGTCTCGCACCGCCGCACTGCCTCCAGCTCCATCACCACCGGCTATTTCACCTCCCGTCTATTCACCGGACAGTACACCCTTGCCATCGTCGACACTGCCATAGTCTCCATTCCTGCCCTACCCTCCACCAGTCAAAAAGCCCGCCTAAAACTGTTCCCCAACCCCTGCTCAGGCAACACCCTGTGCGTCGAAGTGGAGGGATACGACAAAAATTTTGACCTCCTATTTTTCGATGCCAACGGGAAGAATGTTCTACAAATGAACAACATAAAGAGTGGCGACACTTTCACCCACACCCTCGCCCCAGGAAGTTATGTGGCAATAATCCAAAATAAATTCATATCTTTGCAAACGCAAATTATAGTACAATGAAAAATACAAGAACCCTCCTATTGGCAATTCTGCTGATGGCATCATACGCTGCCTCAGCCCAGTACACACAGCAACGGCCTAACACCGAATTCATGTTCAAAGTCGAAGCCGGCTACCTCCACTCCGTGGGCAACTATGGCAAACCAGAAATCGAGGCCGTCGACCCCGCCGACACCCCCTCTGGCTACCGCCTCAACCTCCACGAAGAAGCGGCTGGTCTCAACGTAATGGCCGGTGCCAACATCAGTCAGGACTTCTTCCTCGGTGGCGGACTAGGCTATGCCTACTGCATCCCCTTCTTCAAAGGCAACGTGGACTACACCCCCAGCCACATGGCTCACCTCTTTGTCGACATGGACTACCGTCCCGTAGGCGACATTTGGGCCCCTATGGTGGGCGCACGCGTGGGTGGCAGTTTCTTGATGAACCCCGGCAACTACGGCAACACCATCAGCCCCTACCTCGAAGTCTATGCCGGCCTCAACTGGTTTTACGACCATGCCCTTCAGCAGATGGACCGCAACTACCATAGCCTCTTCGTCGAAGCCGGTATCGTCCTAGAACAGCAGTCGGTCTTCTTCCCCCTGCGCATCGGCTGGAGATGGTAAAGAATGTGTTCGTCCGCTAATCTGTTTTTCCGTTAGTCCAAGATTCCATTAAGGCATCCCCACACTAACACATCCCCACATTCATTTTGTGATATGGATAGTACACGCCAACAGAAGATTTCACGTCTCATACAGCAGGACCTCGGCGACATCTTCCTCCGCGAGATGAAACCTGTGCTGGGCAACTCCCTCATCACCGTCACGGGGGTCCGCATCTCGCCCGACCTTTCTATCGCCCGCGTCCACGTCAGCATCATGCCTATCGGCAATATCCCTTCCCAAAACGGACAGCCTGCCCAACCCGCCACCAAGCAGGGCATCATCGACGCCATACTCACCCACAGTTCCGACATCCGCCGCCGCCTAGGCAACCGCGAGGGCAAGCAACTACGCATCATCCCCCAGCTCGACTACTACCTCGACGACTCGCTCGACTATGTCGAACGTATCGAACACCTGCTGAAAGAAGGCTGACCCCACCCTGAAAGCAACCCTTAAGGGAGGAGGCATCCCTCCCTCACTCCCTCAATCCTTCATCTCCTCAACCCTAAAAAAGGCTCTACCCCTTGAAATTCAAACTCAACCTCCTGATGGCATGGCGCTACTTCTTCTCACGCAAGCAGAAGACCGTCATCAACATCATCTCTTGGATTTCCCTCGTGGGCATCGCCGTCAGCACGGCGGCACTCATCGTAGTGCTAAGTGTCTACAATGGCATTGGCAACCTTACCCAGAGCCTCTTCAACTCTTTCGACCCCCAGCTGCTCGTCCAGCCCGCCAAAGGCAAGACCTTCCACACTGCCTCCCTCCCACTCGACAGCCTCCAGCACCTATCAGGGGTAACCGCCCTCTCACAGATAGCCGAAGAAAACGC
Organism: uncultured Bacteroidales bacterium; assembly: GCA_947303735.1. GTDB lineage: Bacteria > Bacteroidota > Bacteroidia > Bacteroidales > P3 > Colimorpha. The sequence goes on from CAMYZD010000072.1 coordinate 5,471, forward strand.
CTGGATAACCTACCGCCATAACCAAGCCATCGTCACCCTTCGCGGCGTGGACGACCAATATCCCCAAGTGTCGGGACTCGACACACTCCTCTACGAAGGTGTCTACGGACTGAAAATAAAAAATGGCACCGAATATGCCAATACGGCAATCCCCGACTACGAAAACGACACCACCCCACTCCCACATTCTCACATTCAAGAATTCCCACATTCCACCACCTACTTCCTCCTCCTTGGTGCCGAGGTGTACTACAACCTAGGCATTCGCGAAGCTTCCAACCAACCCATCGCCATCCACATTCCCAAGCGCGGCACCGCCCTCGGCCTCACCATGGAGCAAGCACTCAATACCGCCTACGCCATGCCCGGTGGCAATTTCTACATCCAACAAGACATCGACAGCCGCTATGTAGTGGCCGACATCGCACTCGTGCGACAGCTCATGAACTATGCCGACGACGAATGCACCGCCCTCGCCATCGCCCTTCAGCCCTCACTCAAACAAAGGGCACAGACCCAAATCCAAACCCAAATCCAAACACTCCTCGGCCCCGACTACACCGTCAAGAACCGCTTCGAACAGCAGCCCGTATACTACAAAGTGTTCCGCAGCGAACGCCTCGGCATCTACCTCATCCTGGCTCTTATCACCCTCATCGCCACCCTCAACCTCTCCTCCTCACTCACCCTATTGGTGCTCGACAAGCGTCGCGACATAGCCACCCTGCTCAGCCTCGGCATGCCTCGCAACCACATACGCGACACCTTCCGCCTCGAAGGCATCATGATATCCGCTATCGGTGTAGTGGCCGGCCTGCTCATTGGCTTTGTCATCTGCCTTCTCCAACAGCGGTTCGGCATCGTCAAGATGGGTTCCGGCTTCGTCGTCTCCGCCTTCCCCGTTGCCATGCGTGCTGCCGACTTCCTCATCACCTTCCTCCTAGTCACCGCCCTCAGCACCCTGGCAGTCCTAGCCACCATCCGGAAGCGCAAGATACGCTGACCCCATCGTGTGGGGGGCCATTTATGCCACCTCTGACGGCTCCCGCGACGTAAGTCCACTGGACTTCCTTAATCCCCTTTAGAGGGATACGCCGCCAGGCGGGGGGTATGCTACCCAAGGTACCCCCAAAAACAGAGGCTCAAAAACCTCCTATCCTCCCCATTTTCTCGCAAAAACGTTAAAAAAACACAAATAATAGTTAAAAAACGCACCCAAATGATAGTTTTTGACTTTTGACGGGTTTATATATAAAAGTGGCGACGCTATGAAGGACGAATTATGCCTAAAACAAGACTACCTCGACCTAGTGCGTAGGTACGAAAACACCCTCAAACGGGTGGCTCGTCACTTTTACCCCACGGAAGGGCATCAATACGAGGTCTTGCTGAACGACCTCGCCACACATCTGTGGGAAGCGTTTCCCAACAAACCGCCCCACCTCAACGGGCAGGACGAACAGGCGTGGGTATACACCGTGCTGCATAACAAGGCAAACAACCTCGTACGCAATGCCCAAGTGCACTACAGCCACATCTATTATCGTGCCAACTTGCCCGACCTAGCGGACGAGAGCACCGAGAACCCGCTGGTGACCCGGCTCTACGAACTGGTGGAGAAACTCGAGGAGAAGGACCGCCAGTTGGTGATGCTCTACCTCGACAGCACGCCGTTCAAGGAGATGAGCATGATATTAGGGCAGAGTGAGCCGACCCTTCTGCGGCGGATGAGAAAAATCAAGGCGACACTCATCCAGCTGAACAAGCAGCTAGATTAGTTACTTCGGCCTGAAGAAAAAATAGAAACAAGTCAAACAATAATAAAGATGAAAAAGGAATTGAACGACCCTCAAGACATCCTGTCGATGCTACGTCTGGCGCGGCAGGCGCAGGAGGAACGAGTGCGCCAACTTCCGGGGTTGAGTGACGAGCAGCTAGAAGAACTCTTTGCTGAATTCTGCCGAGAGCACCATCCGTTGGAGCCTCTGAAGAAAAGAGCAAACCCGATAGCATGGACTCAGGTGCTGCCCGCCCTGATGTGCCTCGGCATAGCGGTGTTGGGCGGGGTAGTATGCCGACAAGTATGGGACGACCGGGCGTTGCGCACCATGGTATTGGCCTTGTCAGCCCTCAGCCTGTTCCTTGTCCTCCGTTGTCTTCGCCCTCAGACATCCTCATTGTTCCGGCACTATAGCATAGAAGCCATCAACGACCGCCAGCCGCCAGCCGCCACCTTCGGACTCAAGCGCGTACTACCGTTCTGTGCCATACTATTGCTCACCTTCGGGCTTGTCTCCACACTTACAGTGGGCGACGGCTACCATATCACTGCCCAAGGGAACCTCCGCCTAGCCTCCATAAACAATATCAACAGCATAATCACTCATTTGTCATGAAACGCACCGGACTCATCACACTTGCTGCCTGCTTTGCGGTTTTGGTGATGGCCGTCGTGGTCATCCGCTATCCACGCACGGTGCCGCTGGATGAGTGCAGCGACGTGTATAAGCGCTACAAGGATGTCGAGGGGGTGAGGGCGACCTATATAAAAGACTTCCGAGTGAACGACACACTGACCATAGGAGTGACCCTGCTCGAGGCGACCGACTCGGAGGGATGGGAGCGATTGTTGAAGGCGTTCGACGCATCACGCGACATGCTAAAAAGGAAAACTGAGGCAGGCCCAGGGGAATTCGGTGTATGGGTCCGTATGGCACCCAAAGGCCATCCGGAGAAGAAGGTCGAGCATGTCTCTTTCAGCAATAGTGAGCAAATGACCGAATTAGTGGCTATATCTTTTGACAGTCGCATTATAGGCATATTCCATACCGGCAATATAGAGGAACTAGAAGCAGTGTACTGCTATAACACTGATTATATGGTAAAAAAATCAAATCATTTTATTAATTAATAAATAGCACAATTATGAGATTCAACAAGATTATTTTGCTGGCAACCATGGCCTTAAGCCTTGCCAGTTGCACGAAGGAAAACATGGTGGTTAACATCCATGACTATTCAACAACCTCAAACGTGACCTATTTCGTTGGTGGGCAACGGTATTGTTCTTATCTGCAAACTGATGAGGAATGGTTAGCATTTATTGACCAGATGTTGGCAAGGGCAGAGGAGGGATACGTCGTGTGTTTTGCACGTACGGACATCGGTCAACAGACTTGCGTTAGCAAAGAGACTATAACCTATGTTACAAAAAAGTATGAGGATGCGAAACACTGGGCGTTCCAGAAAGCATTAGAGGGCTACGAAGTCAGTATCAGTTTTAATGAAAATACAGGAGAATATACCTGTATTGCCACCAAGTAATATGGCTTATCTAGCCAGTAAAAGAATACGCAGGTGGCAATCGTGCCGCCTGCAAACTAAAAAAATGGAGAGCCATGAAACTGATTTCAAAAAGCCCCGCACGAGACAGTGCGCCGGAGTGCGGGGCTAAAAAAAATTGAGGGCGCAAGGCGGGAAGAAGTAATCTTGCTTTTCTTATCGAACACTTCTCCCGTCCGCATAGCCCGAGGCATGGAGAGGTCTGATGCCGTTTTACATAACGCGAAAAGGCCGATTCTATTGTGCGGGGCGAGAAAAAAGTCTTCAACACCCTGTCACGGCAGGCGAGGCTTACCACCTGCCAAAGGAAGAGAAGCAAATTATTAAAGATTAATAAAGAACAAACACCATGAAAAACAACATATTCAGCAAATCCATCAAATATGTGGCGGCATTGGCACTCCTAGCCATGTTGGGCCTGCTGCCAAGCACCCCCACGGAGGCGCAGACGCCTATCTCTTGGCAATATTACTACAGCACGGCACCTGTCTCCGAAGTCATTGTTCGAGACCATCCAATAAATGGAGAACTTATGTTAGCCTATAGGCATGACGGACTATCCTTTAATGGGATCTGGTTTCTGTATCATTATTCGTTTCCAAATGTGGCTATTCAGTTTAATATCCCCGACACAATAAGCAGTAATATTACTATCCGCTATCATATAAACGACATGGCAGTAAGCCGTAGGAGAGGTTATTTCTGTGGGACACGGGTGACAATAACCCTTACCCAGGATGATGTGACGGGTGAGACAGTTGAAACAGTAGACAGTGTGGGCATATTAGGGTACTACGACTTATATGCCAGTGGCTTTAATGATCCGGTTAAAGCGCATATAAAACTTATGCATGAGACGAAGAGCCTCAAGCGTATGGAATATTCATCAAGTGATGACTACGCAATGGTAGCGATGATTGGCGTGGCGAAACTACCTGGTTCACCCTCATGCTTGGTTGTGGCAAGCAACCAAGTCAATCCAGAATCGTGGTACTATAGTGTCAGATACACTAATGATGATACCGAGACTTTTACGGACATTGCTATTAATGCAAAAGAGGTAGTTGTCGCGTCCCAGTGCGCAGGCGAAGCTAACAGAAAATACTTTTTTCTACGCATGGCCAGAAAAGATGACATCGTTCTTTATAACGACTACCTGAATTTAAATTACAGACACCGATTTTCACCGTGTGACTTGTTTTCTCCACCAAGGAATATTCTTCAACATCCGGAGGGTGCGGACATACGCCTATGCGCAGTGCCGGATGATTCTTATGTGCATGTCGCCTATACTTGCGGGTCGAATGACTTAAACCACCCTTGTGCAACGATTTTGTGCGGAGTGCCGACTGCTGGTCTGATTGAAATGGATAATGTGCAGATAGTGAAAGAGTCTTACGATACTATGTCATCTTTCGTTGACATGAAGTATCAGGATGACGGGACGGAGACGACGGTGGCACTGCTGTACACTGACGTTAACGAAGAAGTTGGAACTATGGTACTGTACCCGTTTGCCTTTAACAGTGCATACGGCACGCCCAGTATTGCGCTCAAACAAGTTCTACAGGACAACCGGATGCAGTCTATGAGCATATACAATGGTAATAGTGTCCGACTGGCTGGAGTGTGGGACTTAGCCTCCTACAATTTGACTTCTTTGCAACAGACCAAACCACATATTATAGATAAAAGCAAGTGTATGGACAATGGTTATACCGAAGTGGAGTTAATCATGTCTTCGCAAGTGGCAACAAACAGTACAAAGATTCTTCATTCATATCCAAATCAGCAGATGGTTCAACTCAATTGGGGGGATGAGAAGACCTATCCTACCATGACATTGGGGAAACAGAAGGTGTGTGAGAGAGAATAAACAAATACAGACAAAAAAGTAGAACTATGAAGAAGTTAATGTTAATAGTCTTATTGGCCGTGCTGCTGCCAGCGGCGTTGCATGCGCAACTGGACACGGTGCAGTGGAAGTATCGCAACTATCATTATTCGCCGTGGTACGACACGCTGCCGGAGTTTTTCGATACCTCCAATGTACACTATTATGCCGACGAGTATGGACCAGTGCTAGTGCTGGGTCCAACCTCGAGTGAGGCGTCGTTTAACAGAATAAGGGTCATGCCCCAACACGTGGACCGGCCAACGTTTGTGTTGGGTGCGGCCGTGGCGGTACCTACCGACACGCTCGTAGCCTCCGTCACCAGGTACCTGTGGCACCTGCCGGAATATGTGTATCTGTTCCAGAAGATGAAGGACAGCATAGTGCTGTGCGACTCGGCGCGGTGGGACAGCATCACGCCGAAGGTGATGAAGATAGCCCTCAACGCAGACACGGCGCGGTGGGGTTTCGGGCATGCATACGTGTACGAAGCGATGTTTTCGAATCCGGTGAGTGTGGACTCGACGTTCTACCTTGTCTCCTCGGACAACGGCAGGTATGCCCCCGGCGCGGGGACGTACTACGCATACCAGTACCTGCCTGTAGTGACGGCGACAATAAACTATCTTCTAAGCGGTGGTGCGGGTGTAAGCTGGTGTCCGATGCCCCCGTGGTACCGTCCGATGATATGGGATCCGAGGACAGGGGAGTGGAGTCCGTACGACTGGGTACAGACTTCGCCGAGTTTCGGGTCCTACTTTCCCATAGTGGACTATGTAGACTTGATAGTGACGGCGGCGGACACGGCGATGGGGACGGCGGGACCCGTGGCACTGGTGTCACGGAACTCGACGCAGATCATTACCGCCACACCGAAACGGGGGTATGAGTTCTCGCACTGGCAGGACGGGGACACGGGTATGATGCGGTACGTCGTAGTCAGCCAGGACACGGAATGTTACACGGCATACTTCACGGCGAAGGAGCCGTACCATGTGGTAGGGCTCAGTAACGACGAGATGATGGGCTATGTGACAGTGGACGACACTGTCTATTACCAGGGAGACACCGCCACGGTAGAAGCCTTTGTCAGAGATGTCAGGTATAAGTTTGTGGGATGGGAAAACGGTAACACGGAGGCTCGGAGGAAGATATTGGTGAACGGGGACACAAGCGTGACAGCGTATTTTGCAGTAAGGCCGGAATATAAGGTAGACGTACAGGCGAACTACGGCACGCTCGGCACAGTGGCAGGAGGGGGCCGGTATTATGAGGGAGACGAGGCTGTAATAGAGGCAGTAGCAAGGCATGATGGGCGCTTCCTATACTGGGACGACCTGGTGAGAGACAACCCGCGCACAGTAGTGGTGACCCAGGATACCCATTTTGTAGCCGTGTTCATTCAGAATCACGATAATGGCGTTGGGGAGGTGACACCGGATGGCAGCATGTTCCTCATGGTGCCCAACCCGGCATCGGACGAGGTGCGTTGCGTGATGGGGGGCGAAGGCTTCGCCGGCGGCACGCTGAGCGTCACAGACGCCGCTGGCAGAACGGTGCTGCGCAGGGAGCTGAAGGCCTCGGAGCGGGTGTGCGAGTTCCGCGTGGCGGAACTGCCCGCGGGCACCTACTTCGTCACCCTCACCACCAAGGAAGGCACCAGCACCCGCAAACTGGTGGTGGAATGAGACACTTATTAAATTGAAAAGTGAAAAGTGAAAATTGAAAATTAGTGACCAGTGATCAGTGATCAGTGACACGAAATTAAGTGATTAGTGATTAGTGAATAGTGATTAGAC
>CAMYZD010000073.1 GCA_947303735.1 uncultured Bacteroidales bacterium
TGTGCTTGTAGCCCTTGGTGGTGCCGGTCATGAGCATGATGCCCTGGTTGTCGGTACCCTTGTAGGCAGTGGCGCGCGGGGTGCCCTTAAAGGTGTAGTCCTTGAGTTTCTTCCAACTTTCGGGCTTGGCCTTGGTGGTGGGCAGGTTGCCAAGGTACTTGGCGATGAGGTCGATGTCGGCATCTTCGATGTTACCCACGAAGAAGAAGGTCTGGTGGGCGGCATTGCTGAAACGCTCGCGGAAGATGTTGTACATGAGGTCGAGGTTGAGGCTGTTCAGCTGTTCCTCAGTGGGGATGACGATGGCGCGGGGGTCACCGGGACGCGACATCTCGATATACTTCTTGATGAAGACATACTGGGGGTTCTCGCCGATGAACTTGTACTGGTTGCGCATCTGGTCGATGTTCTTGTCGAACGACTCCTTGTCTTTGCGGGGAGCCTCGTAGTAGAGGGTGAGGAGCTGGAGCATGGTCTCGAGGTCCTTAGGCACGCAGTAGCCGCTGAAGCCCTGAGTCTGGCTGCTGATGTTGGGGCTGATGGAGACGTTCTTGCCTTTCAATTTCTTGGTGAGCTGGGTGCTGCTGAACTGGGCGATACCGGCATCGTCGATAAAGCCAGCAGCGGTAGAGGCATTAAAGAAATCGGCATCGCTATAGAGCGAGGTGCCGCCCCATGCGTAAGAGTTCATCTGAATCTCGTCGTCTTTCAGAGCGGTCTTCTTGACGATGAATTTCACACCGTTGGGGCAGGTGTACTCTTTATAGTCGAGCACGGCGTTGGTCTTAGTGAGCTTGGGGGTGACGGCGGGGAGTTCCTTAGCATAGAGGGGCTCGTCCTTGAAGTTATCGACCCAAGCGTCGTATTTGGCCTTGCGGGCGCGGTTGTAGATGGCAAGGATTTCGCTCTCGCTGGGCACTTTGTAGCCAGCCTGCTGGGGAGCGGTGAGGTAGTAGACGAAGTTTTCGTCGGTCACCCACTCGTTGATGAGCTTGTTGCACTCGTCGAGGGTGATGGCATTGCCGCCTTCCTCAGCGAGGAACTCCTTAGCATAGGCATACTCCTTCATAATACCGGGGATGACTTCGCCTTCGAGGTAGTTGTTGGTATATTCCTGAGCAAAGTTGTTGCTGTTGGTCTTGTTGGCCTCTTTGGCGCTCTTGCGATAGCTTTCGAGCATCGACTCTTTGGCACGCTCGAACTCACCTTTGGTGAAGCCGTGCTGCTCGGCACGGAAGATTTCGGCGAGGACAGCCTCGGTGGCTTCCTCAATGCGGTTCTCCTTAGGAGCGCAGTTGCCCATGAAGGCGTCGCAGCTACGACCCAAGAAAGAGCCATAACCGCCACCGGCATAGAGGAAAGGAGCGGTGGCCTTCTCGGCAAGTTCGTTGTAGCGCTCGTCGAGCATGCTACTCACGAGGTTGCGGATCATGCTGGCGCGATAGTCGCCCACGGTGCCCTGAGGGGCTTTCTTGTGTTTCCAAAGGAGCATCATGCTGGCGTTGGTGGCCTCCTTATCGGTAGCGATAGCAATGAGGGGCTCTTTGTTGCCAGGAATGTCAAACTCGGGACGGGGACGGGGGTTGGCAACAGCCTTGCGGCTGTCGAAATACTCGTGAATCTTGGCCTCCATGGCGTTCACATCCACATCACCAACGATAACCACGGCCTGCAGGTCGGGACGATACCAGTCGTTGTAGAAGCGGGTGATGACGGGACGCTGGAAGTTGCGGATCACCTCCTCAAGTCCGATAGGAAGACGGTCGGCATACTTGGAGCCTTTCAGCATGATGGGCCAAGTAGCCTTGCGGAGACGCTCCTGAGCGCCGAGACCGCCACGCCACTCTTCGAGGATGACGCCACGTTCGTGCTCAATCTCGTCCTGATCAAAAAGGAGCTTGCTGGCCCAACCGTCGAGGATTTTGAAACCCATCTCCACGAGGTCGGCATTGTCGGCAGGGAGCTCAACATAGTAAACGGTCTCGTCGAACGAGGTCCAGGCGTTGATGCCACGGCCAAACTCGATACCGTTCTTCTGCAGGGTGCTGATCATCTCGTTGCCCTTGTAGTACTGGGTACCGTTGAAAGCCATGTGCTCGCAGAAGTGGGCGAGACCCTGCTGGTCGTCGTCCTCAAGCACTGAACCGGCATTGGTCACCAGACGGAACTGCACGCGGTTCTCGGGTTTCTTGTTGGCACGGATGTAGTAGGTCATACCGTTGGCCAACTTGCCGATGCGCACCTTCTTGTCCACGGGGACCTTCTCGGTGAGGTCGGTCTTCTTTTCTTTCGCCGCCTTGGTCTGGGCGAAGGTCATGCCACTCATAAGAGAGAGGAGCATGATGAGAGTGAGAAGTTTTTTCATGATGTGTAATAAAATTATTAATTAATGTTTGAACTATTTTTCTAAAGGAGAGCTATCGGTTGCGACTTCATCTCGGAATTCCAGCAAGTCGGCAGGCTGACAATCCAACACACGGCAGATGCGGTCGAGGGTGCTAAAACGCACGGCGCGGGCCTTGCCAGTCTTGAAAATGGACAGGTTGGCAGGGGTAAGCTCCACCCGCTCGGCCAATTCGGTGAGCGAGATTTTGCGCTTTGCCATCATCACATCGAGGTTCACTACTATCATACCGTCAACTCCTGTTCTTCTTGTAATTCACGGCCGATGCGGATTATCTGGGAAAGGAAGATAATCGTAAGGCCAAAGAAAATGCGTGTAAAATGAATGGTATATCGAGCCTGTGGCACCCATTGCGTACCAGCAAGGAGGTCGCGAGCCAATCGGCGCTCGAGGAAGGTCTGGGTGTCGATGCTGAACGACAGCAACACCAGCAGCACGCCCATTACCGTCAACAACGCCACACACTTGCGCGGGAACACCCTCCCCTGCTTGGCACTGCGGTAGAAGATGATCAGCGCCGCTACCACAAGCACCACGATGGCTGCCAATGCCACCACGCCAAACAGCTGCAAGGCTGTGGCCCAATGGAGGCGGGGGTCGGAACCGACCAACTCGTCGTCGGTGTAGCAGTCGACATCGAAGCGGTTCACATGGGCATGGGCAGAGAGTCCATCGGGTACACCCTCAATAGGCTGTTCTACAGCATAAAGCTGAGCCGAGCTGCGGAGGTCGGTAACGGTGAAGGCATATCGGCTGTTGAACGCCGTGAGGTTGCCCACCAGCGGCTCTTCCTCAGCATAGAAAATATGGCTAAAAAACAGTCCTAGGCATATCAGCATAATGCCACCGAAGAGCCCATAAAGCGCACGCACATGTGTTATATTATTATTTTTCATATCAATACAAGGTAACCAATCAATAATTATCCCTTATTTTTGACGCTGCAAAGATACAACTTTTTATTCAACCGCAAAAAATATTTATCGTTTTTCGATAATTTTTATCTTCATTCTTCCTATTCGAGAGCGACAACTCAGAGAAATGCTTGCTCGTTGACTCGTTGTTTTTCTCTCAAATCAAAAATAATTCTTACTTTTGTACTTGTGTTTGCATCGTCCCACATTGGTACATGCAACACGTAAACAACAATCTTTAAAACTCTTAAATAAAATTTATTACTATGTACAGAAACATCAAATTGGCTTTTTCTTTGCTGCTGATTATGGTCCTCCCCCTATTCTCGTTTGCCCAAAACCATAAACTCCCAAACCGATTGGAGATTGTCGAAGTAGAAAACGACGAAGAGGATGTCCAGATAGAAGTCTTTGCCCTGCTCCGCGACGGACAGAAGTCGTATTACCTCTCGGTCGGAGACCTCGGAGTGGGCAACAAAGTGGTCCAGCTCCATATCGACCCCATATTCGAACTTTTCATCCCGCTGGGCAATACGCTTGACGAGGCACAGGAGAACCTCGAAAAGATGAAAACCATGTTCAAGCAATCTAAGGGAGACACCATGCAGGTAACCGGCTGTCTCGACCTCGCCTTCCCCGGCGAAAACCTTGAGACGGTCACTATCACCTACACCCGCTTCATGCTGACCCACATGCTTGAATTTAGCGTGCAACGCGAAGGCTATCTCCGCGCCACCCACATTACCCGTTCACAATTCAAGTCCCTAGTCACCAGCCTCAAACTCTACCGCAAACTTCACCCCAAGGAGGTATAGGGGAAATAAGCAAGAAGGTATAGGGAAAATAAGGTTTGAAAGCCCTCTTAGGGCACATTGTCCACCCTAAACTCACGCCATAATTGGCCTTTGACGCCCTAATGCTGCTGCCGTGGGGTTGGGTGTCATTCTGCCTAATCCTATAGAAGGAATAGCTGTTGTTCGCTCATATAAGCGATAATGGAGCGATAATGAAGTGACTATGAAGCGGCCATGAGGCAAACCCATCATGGGTGCAACGATACCCTCGCTGGGCATCGGCGGTGCCATGGATGGGCAGCTGCGGTGCCATGGATGGGCAGCAGCGGTGCCGTAACTGAGAAGCTGCGGTGCTATAGTTGGGGAGTAGCGGTGCCTCAGCTGGGGAGTTGCGGTGCCTCAGCTGGGGAGCTGCGGAGATTAGCCGGCGATGGGTTGTGGCTCGCCGACAAGGCGTTCGAGCGCCTGACGCAGCTGTGCGGGAGAGACGTTGTGGTGTATCTCGCCTTCGAGGGCGTAGGAGATGGCACCGGTCTCTTCGGAGACGATGACGCTGACCACGTCGAGCTGCTCAGTCACACCGATGGCACTGCGGTGACGGAGACCTAGGTTGGGGTCGATGTCGGTGCGTGAGGTGACGGGCAGAATGCAACGGGCCGCTAAGACGGTATTGTCCTTGACCAGCACGGCTCCATCGTGGAGGGGCGAGTTCTTGAAAAAGAGTGTCTCAAGCAGAGCGGATGAGACTTGTGCATTAATGATTTCGCCCGTGCGCACCAGCTCTTCGACCGAGTTGGAGCGCTGGAAGATGATGAGGGCGCCAGTCTTGCTGGACGACATGTGCATGCAGGCTTGGATGTAGGGTTCTAGATTGATGCCGGCACGCTTGCCCATATCGCGCCGCCAGAATTGGAAACGTTTGACAACGGTGTCGCCCGTGAGCTGGGTCTTGGTACCGATAAGCAGCAAGAACTTTCGCACTTCGGGCTGAAAGACGATGACCAGGGCGATGATACCGACGTTGATGATGCCTCCAAATATTTGGGAGCAGAAGCGCATATTGAATAGGTCGGAGACTCGCCAAAAGATGATGATGGCCACCACGGCCCAAAAGATGCGGATGACGTTGGTGCCTTTGACCAGCCTATAGAGCTCGTAGATGAGTATTGCTACTAACAGGACATCGAGGATGTCGACAAAGCGGATTTCGGGGAAAGGGAACATGGGAATTGAAAGTTGAATGTTGAATGTTGAAAGTTGAAAATTGAAAGTTGAAAATTGAAAGTTGAGAATTCGTGTCACTGGTCACAGGTCACTGGTCACTATTATAAAGTTCGATGGCAACGCGGGTGGGTCGTGGCGTATGGACTCGGAGAATGGCAGCTCCCGCTTGTAGGGCTATGGTGTTAAGGACAAGCGTGCCGTATTCACTGTCGGGCATTACGGGTGAGGAGGAGGGCCGGAGTCGGCCCTCAAGACGGCGGGTGATCATCGACTTGTTGGAGACCCCTACAAGGAAAGGATAGGGCGACAGACGTGCCATGAGTTCAGGCAGCCGGTGGAGCAGCTGGTGGTTCTGCTCCAGCGTTTTGGCGAAGCCGAATCCGGGGTCGAGAAAGATGTCGCACTCGTCGGGATGGCTGAAAAGGGCAAGCCGGTCACGGAAGTATTGGGCCAGGTCGGCGACGATGTCGCCGTAGGTGGTGTTGGAGGGGCTCTGCATGGTGTCGGGAACCCCACGGGTATGCATCAGGACATAGGGAATATGGTGAGAGTCGACAGTAGGAATCATCTGTGGGTCGAACTGCCCACCCGAGATATCGTTGACCATATCGGCACCCGACTGATAGGCGGCGAGAGCTGGCCGACTAAAGCAGGTGTCGACCGAGAGAATTGTACTGTCAGGCAGTTCCTTGCGAAGCATTTCGACCACAGGTACCAGCCGCGCGGTTTCCTCGTCGGGAGGAAGCAACTGGGCTCCGGGGCGGGAGGAGACGGCACCGATGTCGATGATGTCGGCACCCTCGGCAAGGAGGTATCGGGCATGGGAGAGGATGGCATCGGGGGTGGTATGTTTACCCCCGTCGTAGAATGAGTCGTCGGTGATGTTGAGAATGCCCATGACAATGGGGCGTTCGAAGTGCCGAACCCCAGCGTGGCAGGATATCTTGAAGGGTGAAAATAGCGGAGTATGATCCATGTTTTAGAATAATCGTTTGCTTCGAGACTTTCTCTTGAAAGGGCAAAAAACAAGTTTTTTGCATTCGGTTCAGGAAAAAGTTGTATTTTTGTTTTTTGTATATAAGAACGTTTTTTTGCTTTTTTAATTGTGCGACAGCAATAAAAAAAGAAAAAGGACGTTAGGTGTGTGTTGAGAATTGAGAGTAGCGAGTTGAGAATTGATTATATAGAAACAAAAAATGCCAGATACAAACAAGGATTTTGAAAGACAGATAACACTCTGCCGCGAGGTGTTTGAAAAGAAGGCACGCGACTACGGAACGTCGTGGCGTGTGTTGCGTATGCCCTCGCTCACCGACCAGATATTCATTAAGGCCAACCGAATCCGCAGCATAGAAGAGAGCGGCGAAAACCGCGTGGGCGACGGCATAGTGCCCGAACTGGTGGCAATGGTGAACTATGCAGTGATAGCCCTGATACAGCAGGAGCTGGGACCCGAAGGCGAGCTGGAACTACCGCTGGACTATGCCGTGGAACTGTACGACAAACACATACGCCGCGCCACCCAGTTGATGCTCGACAAGAACCACGACTACGGCGAGGCCTGGCGGCTGATGCGCGTGAGTTCGATGGTAGACCTAATACTGATGAAGATATTCCGCATCAAGCAGATTGAGGACAACCATGGCAAGACGCTGGTGTCGGAAGGTGTGGAAGGTGGGTACATGGACATCATCAACTACTCCCTTTTCTGCCTGATAAGGACTAACAGTCCACAAGAAGAAGCACACAAGACAAAACAACAATAGAGAGACCCCTTAGTAAAGTAATAATCCCTAATAATCATGGAGATAAAAGACAACAAACTGAATTGGACACTGAATGTTGCCGCCCGCCTAGTGGTGGGGTTGGTATTCCTCTTCTCAAGTTTTGTAAAGGGAGTAGACCCCCTGGGCACTTCGTACAAGATAACCGAATATCTCACTACTTGGCAGTTTGGAAGCCTCACGTTTGAATGGATGGTGCCGATGGCGACCGTGCTGGCAATGACATTGATAGTTATGGAATTCACCGTAGGTATGATGTTGTTGCTGGGAGCCTTCCGCCGACTGAGTGCCTGGCTGCTGTTGCTGATGATGGTTTTCTTCACCTTCACCACCCTGTTTGATGCCATAACCAACGAGGTGACCGACTGCGGCTGCTTCGGCGACGCGGTGAAACTGACCAACTGGCAGACCTTCTGGAAGAACGTAGCACTGGATGTGCCGACAGTATGGATATTCCTCACTCGCAACTTGCGCTACAAGAAACGTTTTGAGCGCGACGTGCTGGTGACGGCATTCTCGATACTGCTGATGGTTATCTTTGGGCTGTTCAACATCAACAATGAGCCCTGCATCGACTTCCGTCCATGGAAAGTGGGCAACCAGATGGTCGACCTCGATGAGAGCCTTCAGGTGAAGAGCTTTGTGACCTACCGCAACAAGACCACCGGCGAAACCGAGGAATTTCTTTCGGAAGAGTTGGTGAGCAAGATGTCCGACCCCGCATGGGAGGAGCAGTGGGAATGGGAAAGCAGCCGAGTGGAAGACCCCCACGAGATAAAGGCCGACGGATTTTCGATGCTTGACATGGAGATGAACGACCACGCACAAGAGTTTGTGGGGTCGACCGACTATGTCCTGATAGCCACGATTCACCACCTCGACAAGATAACCGAGCAGGGCATTGCCGCCATTCAAGACACATGGGCTTATGCCCAAGACAATGGGATACAGATGGTGCTGCTCACCTCGTCGCTGACAGAGGAAGTGGAGAATTTCCTATATGACAACAAACTGGACGACATGGAGTTCTACTTTGCCGATGTCACCGCCATTGAGACCATGCTACGCTCCAACCCAGGCTTTATCCTGCTGAAAGAGGGCAAGGTGCTGGGCAAATGGCATCAGCGCCATTACAGAGACCTCATGGAGATGAAATTGGACAATTGAGTATAGAAACAACCAATAACTAACCTATCTAACGTAAAAAATGATACAAAGAAAACAAACCCTATTCCTACTATTGGCAGTGTGTGCCATGGCGATGATGTTCATGTTTCCGCTGGCCACATTCAGCGGCACCAACGACCGAAACGTGGAGGTGAAAGCCGAGTTGAACCTGATTGCCAAAGACAACCCCCAACTGATGGAAGAAATCCTCAACGGCGAGACCGTTCACATGAACCAGAAGGAGTATATCAAGGTTTGGCCACTAGTAGCACTCACCTTAGCCTCGGGCCTACTTGCACTGGTCAGCATCTTCTTGTATAAGAAGAGAGTGACCCAGATGCGTGTAGTCTCAGTGGCATTCTTGTTGGAATTGGTGAACATCTTCCTGATATTCATCTGGGCAGTGGATGTATACATCAAGAAGGTGTCGGTGCCGATGGCCTGCACCGATACTAAAACGACATACGGTGTAGGAATCTGGTGCGCAATAATTGGGCTGGTGATGCTGTTTCTCGCCCAGCGCGCCATCAAGAAGGACGAGGAAAAAGTGCGCGCCGCCGACAGGCTGCGAAATTGAAAAGTGAAAGGTGAAAATTGAAAGTTGGCTGCCGCCCAACATATCAACATATCAACGCATCAACTCTACTTCACATTGCATACCACATTCAATACTATCGACCAACTGCCCGAAGTAGCCAAGCAACTGCTTACCGAGTTTGCTGACGACCATTTCTTTGCCTTCTTTGGCAAGATGGGCGTGGGCAAAACAACCCTCATCAAAGAGATGTGCCACCAACTAGGTGTAGAGGACAACGTATGCAGCCCCACATTTGCCATCATCAACGCCTACAGCACAGGCGAGGGCGAGCCGGTGTACCATTTCGACTTCTACCGACTAAAGTCGGCCGAAGAGGCCTACGATATCGGCTATGAGGAATACTTCTACAGCGGAGACTACTGCTTCACCGAATGGACGGAGAAAATAGAAGAGTTGCTGCCCGAACGCTATGTGCGGGTAGAGATTACAGAGCAGGACGGCCGCCGTACCCTAAATGCTGAGATAATAGAGAGTTGAAAAAATACAACATAATAGACATTCACCAACAATCCAAGATACAAGAACTAAAAAAGCATAATGACAGAATCTGAAGTACTGGCGAGACTCGCCGCACATGCCCTTGTGGAAAAGAAGGGCTTGGATGTAAAAATATTAGACTTGCGCAACCTGCCTTCGGCGCCGACGGCATTCTTTGTGATTGCATCGGGCAATGTGCCGTCGCATGTCAGCGCACTCAGCGACCATGTGCATGAGACGGTGAAAAAGGCAACCGGCTTGAACCCCTCCAAGGTGGAAGGGTACATGAATGCAGAATGGATACTGATGGACTACTTTGATGTGGTAGTGCACATCTTCCAGCAGTCACGGCGCGACTTCTACCGACTGGAACAGTTGTGGGAAGACGGGACCGTACTCGACATAGAGAACTGATAACTAGAGAGAGAAATGGCTAACAACGAAAACAATAATAACAACCGTCCCCAAGGAGGGAAACCCCAAGGAACACCCAACGGCCAGAAACCCAAGAAGAGTTGGGTGATGTATGTAGTATACGGCATCATCATCGTAGCCCTTGGCGGAATGCTATTACGTCAGGACGGTGCCAACGGCCCCCACAAGATAAAATGGGCCAAGCTTGAGTCGATTATCAAGAAGCAGGACTATACGAAGATTGTGATCGTCAACCAAGAGTTTGCCGAGATACACATCAAGCCTAGCGCCATCAAGGACGACTCGACCTATAAAGACCTTCGGGGCCACAACCTGATGAACCAGCCTGTGGCTGAGACAGGGTACTACACATACGAATTCGTCACATTCGAGAGTTTCGAGAAAGATCTGGAAGCACTGGAAGAAGAGACAGGCCAACGTGTCGAGTTAACTCCCGAACGGCGTACTAGCCCCTGGCGCGACATCATCGTGTTTTTCGGCCCCCTGCTCATGCTCATCGCCTTTTTCCTCATTATGAGCCGCATCTCCCAAAAACAAATGGGCGGCGGTGGCGGCGGCATCTTCGGTGTAGGTAAGAGCAAGGCAAAGATGTATGACGGCAAGACACCCACCAACGTGACGTTTAAAGATGTTGCGGGGCTGGCCGGTGCCAAAGAAGAGGTGATGGAAGTGGTCGACTTCCTGAAGAACCCCAAGCGATATACCGACCTCGGCGGCAAGATACCCAAGGGTGTGCTGCTAGTTGGGCCTCCGGGTACTGGTAAGACCCTGCTGGCCAAAGCCGTGGCTGGCGAAGCCAACGTTCCCTTCTTCTCAATGTCGGGTAGCGATTTCGTGGAGATGTTCGTGGGCGTGGGTGCTTCGCGTGTGCGTGACCTCTTCGACGAGGCGAAGAAGAAGGCTCCCTGCATCATCTTTATAGATGAAATCGATGCCGTAGGCCGTGCCCGTGGCCATGCCGGACTGAGCAACGCCAACGACGAGCGTGAGAACACCCTCAACCAGTTGCTCACCGAGATGGACGGCTTCAGCAGCGGCACCAACGTCATCGTGCTGGCTGCCACCAACCGTGCCGACGTGCTGGACAAGGCCTTGCTACGCGCCGGACGTTTCGACCGTCAGATATATGTCGAATTGCCCGACATTGAAGAACGCAAAGGAATCTTCGACGTCCATATGCGCAACCTCAAGCTCAACAAAGATGAAAACAGCGAGGGATATGTCGACAGAGACTTTCTGTCCAAACAGACCCCTGGTTTTTCGGGTGCCGACATAGCAAACGTCTGTAACGAGGCAGCCCTCTGTGCCGCACGTAAAGGCAAGCAACTGATAGAGAAGCAAGATTTCCTTGACGCCATCGACCGCATAGTGGGAGGATTGGAGAAACGCACAAAGGTGCTTACCGAACAGGAGAAACGCACCATTGCCTACCACGAGAGCGGCCACGCCTCGGTGAGCTGGCTGTTGCGCTGGGCTAATCCCCTCATCAAAGTGACTATTGTGCCTCGCGGCAAAGCCCTCGGCGCAGCATGGTACCTGCCCGAAGAGCGTCAGATAACCACCTACGAACAAATGTTTGACGAGATGACCAGCCTAATGGCAGGCCGTGCGTCGGAGGAGATATTCTTTGGCAAGATAAGCACTGGCGCCCTCAACGACATAGAACGTGCCACAAAGATGGCACAGTCGTTGGTGGTCTACTACGGCATGAGCCCCGAACTGGGCAACATCAGTTTCTACGATGCTTCAGGCCAGAATGACTATGGCTTTACCAAGCCTTTCTCAGAGAAGACAGCTGAAATCATCGATAAGGAGGTGAAGCGTATAGTAGAAGAAGCCTACGCCCGTGCTAAGAGCATCATCCTCGGCCACCGTGCCCAGATGGACGAACTGGCAGGGCAGCTGTATGAGAAAGAGGTACTGTTCCGCGAAGACCTAGAACGCATCTACGGCCCTCGCGAAGCCGACCTAGAGAAACAGAAAGAAGAAGAGAAACTAAAACTAACGTCAGAGGCTTCGGACAAGTCGGACAACACCGACACCCCCGTCTCGTCGGACAATCAAATCCAAGACAAACATGAAAACCTTTTGGATTAGAACAGCCAGCGCAACAGTGTATGCGCTGCTTTTCATCGGCTCGATTTATAGCGGACGGCTAATTGGCAATGATAATATAGGCGTACTCATCTTAACGGCCTTTGCCCTATTTGTGGCACTGGGCTGTACCTTCGAGTACTACCGCATTGCTGAGATGCAAAACAACCATCCCAACAAGCCGCTGGGTTATTTCTTCACCACCCTGATGGTGCTTGTCCCGAGCCTATTGCCACTAAGTATTAACGAAACTGACGAAGGGAGCGTATTCGGTTTTACCCTCATAACACTATTTGCAGCCCTGCTCTTTGTATCCTTGCCCATAACGCTGATGAGAGAGTTGTGGCGCAACTCGGAGCATCCTTTTGGTGACGCACTCCACACCCTATTGCCTGCTATCTACTGCGCCCTCCCGCTAGGTCTCATGTCAATCTTACACTACGAGTTTAACATCCTCATGATGTGTATCATCATGGTGTGGGTGAATGA
>CAMYZD010000074.1 GCA_947303735.1 uncultured Bacteroidales bacterium
GAGAACGTAGGGAAAAAGAATGCTAAGGCTCTGCGTCGTGAAGACAAAGTTCCGTGCGTCATGTATGGCAAAGGTATGCAATACCTTTTTGCAGTTCCTCAGACCGAATTCCAGCGCATCCTCTTCAACCCCGAACCCTGCTTTGTCGAGATCGACCTGGGTGGTGAGAAGCATCGCGCCATGCTGAAGGACATCGATTTCCACCCTGTGACCGAAATCGTGTACCACTGCGACTTCTACGAACTGAGTGATGACAAGCCCATCGTCATGTCCATCCCCGTGCACACCACCGGCACTTCGGTTGGCGTTATGAAGGGCGGCAAACTGGCTTACAAACAGAAGAGACTCAACGTCAAGGCTCTGCCCGCCAACATGCCCAACGAAATCCTTATCGACATCACGAACCTCGATGTTGCCCAGCGCTGCAAGGTGCAGGACATCGCCACCGAAAACTACGAAATCCTCAATCCTAAGAGCAGTGAGGTCGTCGTTATCAACAGCACTCGTGCTGCTGCTACCGGTGCCAACGAGGTTGTCGAAGCCGAATAACCTTATTACTAACTAGAAGGTAAAAACTAAAAACTAAAAACCTTGGTCGGCAACTGCTGCAACCAGTTTTTAGTTTTTAGTTTTTTCTTTTTATTTTTCTCCACATGCACAAAGCAGGATTCGTCAACATCATAGGCAACCCCAACGTGGGCAAGTCCACCCTTATGAACGCCCTCGTAGGCGAAAAACTGAGTATTATCACCAGTAAGGCACAGACCACCCGTCACCGCATCATGGGCATCGTGAATGGTGAAGATTTCCAGATTGTCTATACCGACACCCCCGGAATCGTCAATCCCCACTACAAACTGCACGAGCAGATGATGCACTTTGTTAACAGCGCCTTGGAAGATGCCGACCTTTTCCTGCTTGTCACTGAGATAGGCGAGACTTTCAAAAACCAGGAGGTTCTGGCTAAGATCATCCGTTCCAACACTCCTGTCATCCTAGTCATCAACAAAATTGACCTCAGCGACCAACAAACCATTCGCGACAAAATGGTCTATTGGCAGAGCCAGATACCTCGAGCCATAATTGTCCCCGCTTCGGCCACAGAGAGATTCAACATCGACACCATCTTTGACCACATCATAGAGCAGCTGCCCGAGAACCCACCCTATTTTCCCAAAGACGAGCTCACCGACCGCTCCATGAGGTTCTTCGTCAGCGAGATTATCCGAGAGAAACTGTTACTCTACTACCAAAAAGAGATACCCTACAGCTGCGAGGTGGCTGTAGAAAGCTATGAGGAGAAAGACGGCATCGACAACATCCGCGCCATCATCTTCGTAGAACGCGAGTCTCAGCGGGCCATCCTCATTGGCCACAAGGGCATGTCTATCAAGAAAGTCGGCATCGAAGCCCGCAAGGACATTGAAGAATTCACTGGCAAGAAGTGCTTTCTTAACCTATACATCAAAGTCCTCAAAGATTGGCGCAACAGCGACCGCGCCCTCCGCCAATTTGGCTACGAGACAGACTAACCAGCCTCACAACTACACATTCCCCTCTCTATGAGCCTGCACCCTCAGGTTCATTTTTTTCGCTCTTATGCAACGTATGACTGATTTTTGCCAAATAGTATCCATGTCGCGTCTCTTCGAGACGCTGGAAAAGAAGGTGTTTCATTACCCCACACTGCGGAACCTAACGGTTCCTTGTATGGGGTTATTGAGATTCAGTATCTTCGAGGCTGTTGAAAAATCAGTCAGATATATCATAAGAGCCATTTTTTTTACAGCATCATTCAGTCCATAAAAAAACCGCGATACCCTCTTGAGCATCGCGGTTATTATTGGTTAGTGTATGAACTAGAAGTATTTGATATCCCTCTCAACAATATAGGTGGGGACTTTTTTGTCGTTCTCTAACACATATTCGTAGCGGGTCACCCAGTTGCCCTCCTCGTCGTAGCGATACTCATAAAGAGTAATCGTCAACTCTGGCTCGTTGGGATCCTCATAATAGTCATACAAGGTAGAGCTGACAGGCTCATTATGCTCGTCATATTCATAACGAATTTCCTGTACCTTGTCGCCCTTACCATTGAACACCACCGTCTTAAAGATGTTATCATTCTCGCCATAGATATACATCTCACGGCGGAAGACATTGTTCGCGTGGTCATTATAACTCAACTGGCTCAGGCGGCCTTGGGCATCGTACTTATATAGCACGCGGCTTTCAATCTGACGCTCTTCGTCCTCCACATACACCTCAGTGAGAATCAAATCGGCATCGTAAAGATAATAGGTGCGCCCAATCACATTCTCTTCGGGGTCAAGGATATGCTCTAGCGTCACCAGACCGAAGTCATCATGCTTATATCGAGTTCTGAAAATCATATCCTCTTCGTTTGAGAGGTATGACTGGCTTCTGCGCTGTCCTTTCTGGTTATAAACTGTCTTGAGGCGTTCCATAATGCTACCACGGCCGGCATCGTTGGCTCGTCCATCGGCCTCATACATCACCGAGAGCACATCGTGCACCTCACCATGCAGTCCGTCGCGTTGGCAGTCGGATAGCTGGTCGGGCATACGCTGATCCACCTTCTTCGGAGCATCGGGGCGACGCGGCACGGCTTGATTGGGTCGATCGTTAATTCGCCCGCGCAAATTATCGTTGTTTTGGGCCATCAAACAGCCTGCCAAACCCAAGAATACAACCAGTGACAGAAAATGCTTACTTTTCATAACCAATTATACAATAATGTATTATACCTACTTTAAGATGTTTTTTTACCTATTTTTGAAAGTTCAAAGTTACAAAAAAAAACGGAAATGGGGAAAATTTAGTATCTTTGCAAACCAAAAAAAATAAAAAAAACACCTTGGAGACTATCATTCTTACCTGTTTTCTAGCCTATACGGCCCTACTCTTCCTCATCATGTGGCTCTCTTCGCGCAAGAGTTCCGACAACGACACTTTTTTCCGAGGCCAGCGCAAGTCACCTTGGTTTGTCGTAGCCTATGGCATGATCGGCGCCTCCCTCTCTGGGGTCACTTTTATGTCTGTCCCTGGTGGGGTATACTATGGGCAGTTCACCTATATGCCCTTGGTCTTTGGCTATGTATTAGGCTACGTTGTCATAGCCCTAGTGCTGTTACCTCTCTACTATAGGCTTAATCTCACCTCCATATACACTTATCTCAACCAACGCTTTGGCAAAGCCTCTGAGAAGACGGGGGCCGCCTTCTTCATCATCTCCCGACTCATGGGATCGGCGCTGCGCATGTATCTGGTCGTATTTGTGCTATACGAATTCGTCTTCCGTTCCTGGGGGATTCCCTTTTGGGTTCCTGCGGTCATCTTCATAGCCATCATCCTACTCTACACCTTCCGGGGTGGAGTAAAGACCGTGGTCTGGACCGATACTCTACAGACCACTTTCCTTATTCTGGCCGCTGTCGTCACCGTCGTCGCTATCCTCAATCAACTCGACATCACCTTACCGCAACTATTACGGCGTTCTTCTGAAGCGGGTTACACCCGCGTGTTTGAGACTGATCCTACTGCTAGCAAATATTATTGGAAACAAATTGTTAGCGGCATGTTCATCACTATTACGATGACCGGTCTCGACCAAGACATGATGCAGAAAAATCTCACCTGCAAATCACTCCGCTCCGCCCAAAAGAACGTCCTCACCTCCAGTCTGCTTTTTATCATTGTCAACATCATATTCCTCTCGCTGGGTGCCGCCCTCATCGCATACTGCCAGACGAGTGGTTTTCCCCTGCCGACCAACGAGGCGGGTATGGTTGTTGGCGACAAGATATTCCCTTCCGTGGCATTCCATATCAGCACCTTCACGGCCGTCGTATTCCTACTCGGCATGGTGGCTGCTGGATATTCTAGTGCCGACGGCACCCTTACAGCCCTCACCACCACTTTCTGCTACAATTTTCTCCACTTTGGCAAAGACGAACAGGAATCATCTGACAACCAACAACAGCAGTTACGGACACGCCGCATAGTCCATGTCGGTTTCGCACTCGTCTATCTGCTAGTCATCATCGCCTTCCGACCCTTCCACAACCAGTCACTTATTGACACTCTCTTCGACATAGCCGGTTTCACCTACGGTCCTTTGCTCGGTCTTTACACTTTCGGACTTTTTACTCACCGCAAAGTCCGTGACCGATGGGTGCCAGTCATAGCCATTCTCTCCCCTATTATCTGCTATATCCTTAAAATTTACATACCTCAGTGGACTGGCTACCACTTTGGCTTTGAGATACTCCTCCTCAACGGACTCATCACATTCATTGGCCTATTATTAATCAGACAAAAATCAACGACATGAAATACCTTTTACCCATCCTAGTAGCATCCATGCTCCTAACCAGCTGCTACACCGTCACCCCCATCAACAACGACTCAGGCAACGCCAACGGAGGCGGAATATTCTATGCGCTGCCTTTCACCCAGATATGTGTTGATGTCACCTATCAATATTATGACCTAAGCGAAGCCATCTTCAGCCAGTATGCCTCCGAGATGTTGGCTTTAGACAACTTCGACGTAGAACGCCCCTATCGCATCAAGGACATTCAGACCTCATACAACGTCACCGCTGACCCCGACCACTACTATTTTATCACCCCTAATGGAATCTCTGTACAGGTCGACAGTCGACAGCTGCTCCGATCCATAGGACTCTCACCGCAGGAGGCCGCATCGGCTCTTGCCAGCGTTGCCACTCCTACCGATACTTCCAATCGTCCCACACCGTCCGATGCCAAACTGGTATTGCACAATGCCACTGCAGACAAGATGCTCCCCACCTATAATCTCTACGACCGCACCGATACCTTCTACGTCCGTGGCGACCGCCCTGGCAACCCCACCGGAACCTCCACCAAGAAGGCCCCCCGTTCCCTTCGCCAGCGTGCCCAGGCTGCAGCTGAGGAATTTGCCGAACTTGAAGACAGCCGAGCCGACATCACCGTTTCCGACCGCTATACTCCCGAAGGCAAGACTCAAATGCTTCGCCAAATAGAAGAACGCCAAGCCCAGATTCTCACTCAGTTCATTGGCAAACCAATCACCGAAACCGCCCATTTCTTCCTCCAGCCCAACCTAACGGGCAAAGGCAACGACACCCTCCAGCGTACGGTACTCTTCTACTTCTCGCGTGCCGAAGGTATCTGCGAAAGTGACGACTACGACGCCCTTCCTGTCACCTGCACCCTCCGTCCCGACCAATCTATCAAATACGTTCGTCAATATAGCCGCCCACATAAAAGCATCCTCCCTTGGCGCAACCACAACTTCAAATACCGCCTCCCCTCCCAAGCCCTGTTATCGCTCCAGTGCGAACTCTTCGACTACCAGGTAACCCTCCCCGTGGCCCAGTTTGGTGCCATCATCGACCTACCCCACAACCACTTCAAAGCCCTCTTCGATCCCACCAGCGGTGCTATCATCTACTATGAGAATTGAAAGTTGAAAAATGAAAATTGAAATCTCGCAGGAACAGGTATTTCTATTCTTTCATTTTCAACCAATTTCATTTTTCACATTTCACTTTTCAATTCACAAATGAACTTTTACACCACCATACTAGGTTCGGGTGCCGCCTTACCCACTGTAGCCCGCCACTGTAGCGGACAGATGGTCAACGTCAACGGGTTCAGAATCCTGCTCGACTGTGGCGAGAACACCCAAACCCAAATAAACATCTACCGCCAACGCCTGCAGTCGTTCACCCACATCTGCATCACCCATCTCCATGGCGACCACTTTTTCGGTCTGCCCGGACTAGTCAGCAGCATGCATCTTTGCGGACGCAAAACCCCTCTCGACATTTATGCCCCTGCCGGCATAGCCCATGCCATGACAACTCTCATGGAAGTCTCTGGCAGCCATATTGATTTCGACATCCGTTACCACGAACTCACGCATACCGAAGGCTGTATTCTCCAGTTTGAGAACGACCTCTGCCGCATACACGCCTTCCCTCTAATCCATTCCGTCCCCACCTACGGCTACCTTATCGAAGAGAAACCTCGCGGCAAGAATCCTGTCCGCCGATACGCCTACTGCACTGATACCGCCTACACCGAGACAATTCTCCCTTACATTCAGGGTGTCAACCTTCTTTGTCTCGAAAGCACCTTCAACAACGCCTTTGCCCCTATTGCCGCCGAAAAGCTCCATTGCACCACTTCACAGGCTGCCACACTGGCCCTCAAGGCTGAGGCGAAACAGCTCCTCCTCACACATATCAGCGCCCGATACAAAGAGCCCGAGCTTCTCCTAGCCGAAGCCACCGCCATCTTCCCCAACACCCTCCTCGCTGCTGACGGCACCCAGTTTGAAGTCCATTATTAACCCTTACTATTCCTCGGCAATAGGGAAAACCAGGGGTGTGGCAGGTCAGATTGTGAAGGATTTTCTTGCAACCCCGTAACGAGTTAAGCATTATTAATATATTAATTCGCCTTTTTTTTTGTATATTTGCATTTTTGTATGGCTTATGCCCTACAAAGGTAATAATATGTATATTAATTAGTAATAAAAAGACAACAGATAAAATAAATGGCTAATTTTTTGTCAAAACTATTCGGCACTAAAGCCGATCGCGACCTGAAAGAGGTGCAGCCCCTGCTCAACGCCACCCTTAAGGTCTATCCCGAAATACAGAAACTCAGCAACGACGAGCTACGCGCTAAAACCATCGAATTTAAAAATCGCATCCGCAAAGAGGTTGAAGCCGAAGAGACCGAACTCGCCACTCTGCGCCAGCGCATCGAGGAGGAGTACGATATGCCCGTTGATGAGAAGGTGGAAATATACAAACGCATCGACAAGCTGGAGAAAGAGTCGTACGACAAGACTCAAAAGGTACTCAACGACATCCTCCCCGAAGCTTTCAGCGTGGTAAAAGAGACTGCCCGCCGCTTCGCCGAAAACGAGAAGGTGGTAGTTACCGCCACCGACCACGACCGCGAGCTGGCTGTGCGCCTCAACAATGTCAACATTGACGGCGACAAGGCCATCTATGACAATCAATGGATGGCCGGCGGCAACATGATTACGTGGGATATGGTGCATTACGATGTGCAGCTTATCGGCGGTATTGTGCTCCACAGCGGCAAGATTGCCGAGATGGCAACTGGTGAGGGTAAGACCCTCGTCGCCACCCTACCCGTCTACCTCAACGCCCTGCCCGGCAAAGGTGTACATGTGGTTACGGTGAACGACTACCTTGCTAAGCGTGACTCAGAATGGATGGGTATGCTTTATGAGTTCCACGGACTTTCGGTCGACTGCATCGACAAACACGAACCCCACAGCGACGAACGCAAGGCTGCCTACAACGCCGATATCACCTTTGGCACAAACAACGAGTTCGGCTTCGACTACCTGCGCGACAACATGAGCCGCAACCCTGAAGAGCTAGTGCAGCGCGGACACAACTACGCCATCGTCGACGAGGTTGACTCGGTGTTGATCGACGACGCCCGTACCCCCCTCATCATCTCCGGTCCTACAGGTAAGGACGACGAAGACCAGGAGTTCGACCGTTTCAAGCCTGTCATCGAAAAGCTTTACAACGCTCAGCGCGTATTGGTGACCAAGGTGCTGGCCGATGCCAAGGCAGGTCTGGCACAGCATCCCGACCCCAAACCCGACGAGGAGTGCGCCAAACTGCTGCTCCGTGCCTACCGTGGTCTGCCCAAGAACAAGGCTTTGATCAAATATCTCTCCGAAACCGGCATCAAGAGCATCCTGCAACGCACCGAGAATTTCTACATGCAGGAGCAGAACAAATACATGCACATCATCGACGACGACCTCTATTTCGTCATCGATGAGAAGCAGCGCAGCGTGGAGCTGACCGACAAGGGCATGGACTTCCTCACTGGACTGGGCGAGGACCGCAACTTCTACCAGTTGCCCGACATCGGAAGCATGATCGCCGAGTTGGAACATGAGAATCTTACACCCGAAGAAAAGAATGCCCGCAAGGAAAAGATTTATAGCGATTTTGCCATCCAGAGCGACCGCGTTCACACGGTCGACCAACTCTTGAAGGCCTACGCCCTCTTTGAGAAGGACGTGGACTATATCGTGGACGAGAACAAGCAGGTAAAGATTGTCGACGAGCAGACGGGCCGTATCATGGAAGGCCGTCGCTGGAGCGATGGTTTGCACCAAGCTGTGGAAGCCAAGGAGAATGCCAAGGTGGAGGCTGCCACACAGACCTATGCCACTATCACACTGCAGAACTACTTCCGCATGTATAAGAAGCTAGCCGGTATGACCGGTACAGCTGAGACTGAGGCAGGCGAGTTCTGGGATATCTACAAGCTCGACGTGGTGGTTATCCCCACCAACCGCCCCATCGCCCGTATCGACATGGACGACATGATTTACAAGACCAAGCGTGAGAAGTATAAGGCTGTTATCGACGAAGTGGAACGCCTCATCGGACTAGGGCGTCCTGTGCTGGTAGGTACTACAAGCGTTGAGACCTCCGAGTTGCTCAGCAAGATGCTTAAGATGAAGCGCATCCCCCACGACGTGCTGAACGCCAAGCTGCACCAGAAGGAGGCAGAGATTGTGGCTCATGCCGGCGAACCAGGCCATGTGACCATCGCCACCAACATGGCAGGTCGTGGTACGGATATCAAGCTCAAGGGCGGCGTACGCGAAGCAGGCGGTTTGGCCATTATCGGCACTGAGCGCCACGAAAGCCGCCGTGTGGACCGCCAGTTGCGTGGTCGTGCCGGCCGTCAGGGCGACCCGGGCAGCTCACTTTTCTTCGTGTCGCTGGAGGACGACTTGATGCGCATCTTCGGCTCCGACCGTATTGCCAGCGTCATGGACCGCATGGGCTTGCAGGAAGGCGAAGTAATCCAGCACAGCATGATTACCAAGCAAATCGAGAAAGCCCAGAAGAAAGTGGAAGAGAACAACTTCGGCATGCGTAAACGCTTGCTGGAATATGACGATGTGATGAATAATCAGCGTACGGTGGTTTACAACAAGCGCCGCAACGCCCTGTATGGCGATCGCCTGAGCATCGACATCAGCAACATGTTCTATGACACCTGCGCTCTTATCTACGACGACGCTATCCAGAACCACGACTGGGAGGGCTTCAAGATGGAGATGATTCGTGTGTTTGCCCTCGACGTACCTTTCACCGAGAAAGAGCTGTTCAACGCCCGCCACGACGATGCTGTGCAGAAACTCTACGACACCGTCTATTCCACCTACAAAGAGCGCATGCAGAAAATCAGCGAGCTGGCCTATCCTTTCATCAAGCGCATCTACGAGAACACCCGCTATGTGAACGTGGCGTTCCCCATCACCGATGGCAAAAAGACCCTCAACGTGGTCACCCCCGTCAAGAAAAGCTACGAAAACAAAGGTCGCGAGGTGCAGCTGAGCATCGAGAAGGGCATCACCCTCGCCATCATCGACGACTTGTGGAAAGACCACCTGCGCGAATTGGATGAGTTGAAAACCAGCGTACAGAATGCCAGCTACGAGCAGAAAGACCCGTTGCTCATTTACAAGTTCGAGAGCTTCAACCTCTTTGAGAAGATGCTCCTCGAAATCAATCGTGAGATCAGTTCATTCCTTATCCGCGCCAGTCTGCCGGTGAAGGAAGACGAGGATATGCGCGAAGCCCGCCAGCCACGCCGCGACAACCGCAATATGCGCGAAAGCCGCTCTAGCGATGGCGCCACCGACACCCAGCGCGCCATGGACCAGGCCGCCCGCCAACAAACCGGCGAACGCCCCAAGCCCATGCCCGTTCGCGTGGAAAAAAGGGTAGGACCTAACGACCCCTGCCCCTGCGGCAGCGGCAAGAAGTACAAGAACTGCTGTGGACGCAACGAAGCTTAATCATCAAAAATGAGATTAGTGACCAGTGAAACGAACGTGTTCGTATCACTGGTCACTAAATTTATGTTCACTATTCACTATAAAAGCTTCTGCAAAGTCATCGTCCAGTAAAAACTATCGATAGGTTTCCTTCTGATTGCATCTTGGAATTTCTTATTCAACTTACTGCCCACAAATACAGGCACTAATCCCTTTTGACGCAGTATCTGCTGCGTTAGGTCGTTATGCCGGCCACCAGTATAGGCATAATAAGGAATATAGCGTGGGTGAGACTGCAGTATTTCTTTGCATTTCTCTACCGACCAATCGAATTCCTCTGCAGTTTTCTTTGTGACATCATCATGCTCGTATCCATGCATTCCCACCGTCACTAGTGAACCTGTCAACGCCCACAACTGGTCGTGCGTTATGTACTGCTGATTCTCGGCATAGCCTGCCCTCCCACTCACTCCATCGAGATATTTTGGATTAACAAAAAGCGTTATCGGTATCCCCTCTCCCTCAAGAAATGGCAATATGTTGAGTACCGAAGCAAAGCCGTCGTCGCACGTCAGCACCGCATAGCGACGCCACCGCGGAAGGATACTATTCAGTTTGCGATATGCCTCTTCCAATGTGATAAAAGTATACCGACTCTTCAACGTATGGATATGATTTTTAAAATCATCAGTGTGCGACCAATCAATCAGCATATACTTCTTCTCGTCATACTCATCCGACACTGCATGAAAAAGAAATACATCAATTGGCTTCCTTAATTGTTTTACACTTCTCTTTATCTTTTTAAACAACTGCGCCATATTGTCCTTAAAGTTTGTTATCCTATTTATTAAACACTCGTTAGGAGAATAGTACCTTTAACTTGAAAGACACCCATTTCAACCTATTTCAATTTGCAAAGATACTAAAAAAAAACAAACTGATAAGAGTATTGACTAAGAAGTCTCAACAGCAGCCAAATCTTAGTTCTTACCTAAATAGGCCCTCGGTTGCAGGCTACGGCGGTAGTCGCTGGGCGACTGACCGAGGTGCTTGGTGCAGTAGCGGCTGAAGTAGCTCAGGGAGGTGAAGTTCATGCGGTCGGCAATCTGGGTGAGCGAGAGACGCTCGTCGTTGAGGTATTTCTTCAGGATGGGCACGGTGGCGCGGTCGATGAAACTGCTGACGCTGTGCCCTGTCACGCGCTTGACGGTGGCGGAGAGGTATTTGGTGGAGACGTTGAGGCGCTCGGCATAGTAGCTCACCTCACGCTCGGTGTGGCTGATGCCGGTAGCAAGCAGGTCGGTCAGTTGGCGCACTATATAAGCCGTCCGGTCGCTGTGGGTGCTGGTGGCCTCGCGTCGGGCGTGGAGCTCAAAGATGTCGTACATCATTGTCAGGCAGAGGCTCCCCATCATTTCGCGGTAGAAGAGCAGGTGGCGGTCGTCGAGGCGGTCGCGCAGCCGGTGGAAGTCCTCCAATAGTATCTCCGCCTGCCGGTCGTCGACCTTGATGACGGGGTTCTGGTTGAGGCTGATGCTGCCCCCGATGCTGTAGTTGTTCGACGGCAGGAGGCTATGCAAGAATTTGTTGTCGGCGGCGATCCACTCCACCTCCATCCCCGGCACCGCCGCGAGGTTCTTCGCCCGTGTGGGGTTCGGCATCACCACCAGGTCGTTCTTCACGATGTGGTAGCAGCGCTCGTTGAACACGAAGCTCCCTTCCCCCGCCCTGCACAGCAGGTGCATGCAGGTGTGCCCCAGTTCCGCGGCGTTCATGCCAAGGAAATCGGTAGAATATAGAAAGTCGGTCTTCATGTAAAGGATAACGTGGATTTATTTTGTTTATTGTGAAAAGTCTGGTGCTATTTGTGAAAGTGCTATATGGAAAAATGGTAGTAATTTTGCAATGTCAAACTGATGATAATAAATCGCAATAACAATCTTTAAAATCAACTTCTTATGCAAGAAACAGTAGTAGACCCGAGGCTGACAACTGCCGAAGAACATGCCGAAGGGGTGCGTCAGGCGCAGGTGCTTTTCAAGTTGAACCACACGATGCCCTATACCGATGAGTACAACGCGCTGGTGCGCGAGCTCTTCGGCGACAACCTTGGTGAAGGGGGTTGGGTGATGCCAGGATTGACAGGCGTATGCTTCGACAAGGTGCGCATCGGCAAGGGCGTGATGATCATGAACAACTGCCTGATGATGGC
>CAMYZD010000075.1 GCA_947303735.1 uncultured Bacteroidales bacterium
GCCATCATGCCCACAACTCGTCGGGCATCTTCTACCCTATCATCCTTCGGGACGGCATTGCCTGTGGGAACTGGAAGCCGTTTGAAAAGCAGATGCACTGCCAGCCATTTGACCTAGCCGACAACCTAGAGGGTATTGAAAAGGCGTGGGAAAAGTATCAGCTCTACCTCCAAAGGTAGGACATAAAAACCTATAACCGATTTGGATAAAAGAAGCGACTGCCCGTAATGACAAGCAGTCGCCTTATAGGTTATGTCCTACAGCCCTTATCGTATCGGGAACTGATAGCCGATAGTAAGCAGGATGGCAAAGTTGCTGCCTATAGGAACAGTCTTGATACGTTCAGCATCCTGGCTTATATTCAAGGCATCTGGTGAGCTTGATACAGCCGTCAGGCCATAGTCTAGCTGCAGCATGGCGGTCAGGTCTTGATACTCATACCCAACGCCAAAGAGGAAGCTGACATCGAGAGGACTCTGCACGTCGAAAACAGGCTGGGTGATATCATAATTCCAATCACTCTGAGGCAGACGAGGAGTAATTTTCACATCATGCAGTGTCCCGAAAAGGCCATAGCTCACTGCTGGGCCGAGAGATAGCAAGGCATAGTGGCCGGGCTCACGGATAGGCATCTCATAGCGGAACATGGCCAAAACCGGCAACTGCACATACCATGCATCAAATGTTCCTTTACGGATAGACATGATTGACTCGAGCACTTCCTCAAAATTAGAGCCTCTACGGATAAGGTTTAAACCCGTCTGCAAGCAGAAATTCTCAGCCAATAAAGACTGCGAGTTGGTGAAGCCGAAATTGACAAAACCACCCACATTAGCAGCCAGGATAGGCCTGTTGGTAGCCAGATCGTCAAGATGGACGCCCATGCCGACGCCACCTCTAAATCCATAGGATAAGAACTGAGCCTGAGCCGTGAGGGACAGAGTGAATAACAAAGTCAGAACAACAAGAATCTTTTTCATAAGTCAATATTAAAATCGTGCAAAGATACGACTTTTTTTTGGATTATCAACATTTTTTGTATTCTACACCTTTTCGAGCCTTGCTTTCCTATGGGGAGAGCCTACAACTTACGATAGATGAAGTCGGTCATCAACTGGTAAAGGTTGAGGCGGGTGTTGCCCCCATAGATGCTGTGGTTCTTATTGGGATAGATTCTGAATTCGAACTGCTTACCAGCATTTTCAAGGGCAGTAACCATGTCGACCGCATTCTGGAAATGGACATTGTCGTCGCCCGTTCCGTGGACCAACAGATAGTTACCTTCCAAGAGGTTGGCAAAGTTGAGAGGTGAGTTGTCGTCATATCCACGCGGATTGTCCTGCGGACGCTGCAGGAAACGCTCGGTATAGATGTTATCGTAATAGCGCCAGGTGATGACTGGGGCGACAGCGATAGCACTCTTGAAGACCTCATGTCCCTTGAGGATGGATAAAGTGGAGAGGTATCCACCAAAACTCCAGCCAAAGATGCCGATACGACTCTCGTCGATCCAGCTCTTTTTGCCGAACCAGCGAGCCGCCTCGCAGGCATCCTCGCACTCCATCTTACCCAGGTTCTTATAGGTCATCTTCTTGAAATGAGCCCCGCGGCCACCTGTGCCACGGCCGTCGAAACAGGCAACCACATAGCCATTCTGAGCCAGCATGTGGAACCAATAATAGTCGCTATAGCCATAGCTGTTGGTCACCTGCTGGTTGCCCGGTCCGCCATAAACATAGAAGAAAAGGGGATACTTCTTGGTGCTGTCGAAATCGGGAGGCAGGATGATGTAGTAGTTCAGGTCGGAGCCAAGCGTAGTAGTCAGCGTTCCGAAGGTCTTATGTCCCACCCCATACTCACGCATGCGCTCACGCAAGTCGGCATTGTCCTCGAGGGTTTTAAGCAACTTGCCTGTGTTCATGTGAAGGGTATAAACAGGAGGTGTGTTGGCATCTGTAAAGGTGCTGATATAATACTTGCTGTTGGCGCTGAACGAAGCGCTGTACCAACCAGGCTGGTCACTTAGGCGTTTCTTTTTCTTGCCTTTGAAGTCGATAGAATAAAGCTCTTTGTTGAGGGGTGAAGTTTCGTGCGAGAGATAGTATATGATGCCTTCTTTCTCGTCGACCGAACAAACAGAAACCACATCATAGCTGCCCTTGGTAATCTGGTTGACCATCTTGCCATTCAGGTCGTACATATAGATATGGTTAAACCCGTCGCGCTCCGAAGTGAGAAGCATATGCTTGCCATCCTTCAGGAACATCCAAGTGTCGGGCACTTCCACATAGGCATCATCTTCCTCTGTGTAAAGGGGCGTGATGGCACCAGTGCGGGCATCGGCCAGCAGTAGTTCCATCTTGTCCTGCAGCCGGTTCATACGCATCATGGCCAGCACATTGGGATTCTGAGTCCACTGGATGCGAGGCATATATTGGTCGTTTTGGCTTCCAATATTGAGTTTGAGGGTCTTCTCAGACTCAAGGTCGTAGATCATTACATCCACTACACTGTTATCTTCGCCTGCCTTGGGATATTTGTAGGTGTAGTTCTCAGGATATAGGTCGCCCCACATCTGCATGGAGTACTGCTTCACCTTACTCTCATCGAAACGATAGAAGGCAATCCGCTTGCTATCGGGCGACCAATAAAAGCCACGGGTGATGGCAAACTCCTCTTCGTACACCCAGTCGGTCGTGCCGTTAATCACCTCGTTGAACTTTCCGTCGAAGGTCACCTGAGTTTCCTTTAAGGAATTGAGTGCCATGATATAGAGGTTGTTGTCGCGCACATAAGCCACCATCTTGCCATCGGGCGAGAAGGTGGTCAAACGTTGCTTGCCTCCCATGGTGATGCGCTGCATGGTGCCGTCAGCCACGGTATAGACATAATAGCTGCTCACACCGCTGTGACGATAGATAGGTTCGAACTCGGCGCTAAGCAGGATTTTCTGCTCGTCCTGTGAAAACTCGTACGATTCGATAGGGGGCATCGGCTTGACCGACTTACGCATCGGGTCAACGAACGCACACACCACACCGACCTTTTCGCCCGTCTTGTAGCTATACTTCTCAATACCTGTGCGGGTAAGCACACAATAATGCTCGCCGTCCTGCATAGAGCGTATCGACGAGATGCTGTTGGGACGGAATGTGGCACGCGACCAGATGTCGTCGAGGGTGATACGCTTAGGCTGAGCACCCACACTGCCCACCATGGCTGCAAACGTGAGTATGGTTAACATTAGTTTTTTCATATCGACATAATTAAATGAACGGTAAAAACTAAAAACTAAAAGGGATTCATTTCTGAATGTAATAGTTTTTAGTTTTTACCATATTAGTTTACTTTACAGTTTAGGACCAGCTACCACGAGAGCCTTGCCAGCCTCGTTGTAGGTAAACTTCTCAAAGTTCTTGATGAAGCGCGAGGCGAGATCCTTTGCCTTGGTCTCCCATTCGGCAGCATTGGCATAGGTGTCGCGGGGGTCAAGAATCTTGGGGTCAACGCCAGGCAGCTCGGTGGGCACCTCAAAGTCGAAGTAAGGAATCTTCTTGGTAGGAGCCTTCTCGATCGAACCGTCGAGGATGGCATCGATAATTCCGCGGGTGTCCTTGATGCTGATACGCTTGCCGGTACCATTCCATCCAGTATTGACCAGATAGGCCTTGGCACCGCTCTTCTCCATGCGCTTCACCAACTCCTCGGCATACTTGGTAGGATGCAGCTCGAGGAAGGCCTGGCCAAAGCAGGCGCTGAAGGTAGGTGTGGGTTCGGTAATGCCGCGCTCGGTACCTGCCAGCTTGGCGGTGAAACCACTGAGGAAGTAGTACTTGCACTGGTCGGGAGTCAAGATGCTGACAGGAGGCAGCACGCCGAAGGCATCGGCACTGAGGAAGATGACGTTCTTGGCGGCAGGACCTGCGCTCTTGCCATGAATCGGCTGAACAATCTTCTCAATGTGGTCGATAGGATAGCTCAAGCGGGTATTCTCAGTCACGCTCTTGTCCTTGAAGTCGATCTTGCCGTTGGCATCAACGGTGACATTCTCCAACAGGGCGTTGCGCTTGATAGCATTGTAGATGTCAGGTTCGCTCTCCTTGTCGAGGTTGATAACTTTAGCATAGCAGCCGCCCTCGAAGTTGAACACGCCTTCGTCGTCCCAGCCGTGCTCGTCATCGCCGATAAGCAGACGTTTGGGATCAGTGCTGAGGGTGGTCTTGCCCGTACCGCTCAAACCGAAGAAGATAGCAGTGTTCTCACCCTTCATGTCGGTATTGGCAGAGCAGTGCATAGCGGCAATGCCTTGCAGAGGCAGATAGTAGTTCATCATGCTGAACATGCCCTTCTTCATCTCGCCACCGTACCAAGTGTTGAGAATCACCTGCTCGCGGCTGCTCACGTTGAACGCCACACAGGTGTCACTATTGAGGCCGAGAGCCTGATAGTCGTCTACCTTTGCCTTGCTGGCGGCATAGACTGTGAAGTTAGGGGTGAAGTTCTCGAGTTCCTCCTTAGTGGGTTTGATGAACATGTTGGTCACGAAATGGGCCTGCCATGCCACCTCCATGATGAAGCGTACGGCAATACGGGTGTCCTTGTTGGCTCCGCAGAAAGCATCGACGACAAAGAGATTCTTACCACAGAGTTCCTTGCAGGCAAGGTCTTTGACATGAGCCCACACCTGTTCGGACATGGGGTGGTTGTCGTTCTTATACTCGGGAGTGGTCCACCACACGGTGTCCTTCGACTTCGCGTCCATGACAATGTATTTGTCTTTGGGCGAACGGCCGGTATAGATACCCGTCATCACGTTGATAGCATCCAATTCGGTAAGCTGACCTTTGTCGTAACCCGTCAGGGAGGGGTCCATCTCAAACTTGAACAAATCCTCGTATGAGGGATTGTAGTATAACTTCTTTACTCCGGTAATACCGTAGGTCTCTAGATCTTTAATGATTTTCTCGTTCATAATAATGTATAATGTTTAAAAGTGATTATTCATTCATGGTCATCTTGTACAATCTGACAGAACCGTCAATGTTCTTTTCCTTGGCGGAGTTGCCGTATTTGTCAACATCAAACACATTGCGCGGCGAACGGGTGATGCTGAGCGGGCCACCAACGCAACCGCCGTCACAGGCCATGCCTTCAAAGAAGTTGGCTGTCTCTTTTTTGGCACGCAACAGCGTCAGGTGCTGGCGACACTGGTCGATACCGTTCATGACACAAGGTCTCACACCCTCCACGCCTAGCGACTTGGCCACGTCTGCTACACCTAAGGCCAAACCGCCACTCTTGGCAAATATTCTGCCATAGAACGAGGCGTTGTCCAAGATGGTATCCTCGCACTGTGTGGTGTCGATACCTCGTGCATCTACGAAAGCCTGCAGCTCTTCAAAACTCATCACGCTGTCGATCATGCCACCTGTTTTCTCAAGGGTATATTCCATTTTCTTAGCAGCACAAGGACCAATGAATACCACCTTGGCGGTGGGGTCGCTGTGTTTGATAAGTCTGGCTGTCATCACCATGGGCGACACCGATGAGGAGATAGCATCTTTCAACTCGGGGAAATTTGTCTCCACAAAACGCACGAAGGCAGGGCAGCACGAGGTGGTCATCACCGGATTCTCAGTGGTCTCGGCTTTCTCCTTGAATTCGTGTGCCTCGTTGTAGAGCGTGATATCGGCACCCAATGCCGCTTCTACTACTTGGTGGAAGCCCAGTTTCTTGATCGCTGTGACGACCTGCTCTATGCGACCGAAACGGCACTGGCTGACAATGGCCGGTGCGATGACAGCATAGCAGCGATAGCGCGTATTGTTTTCTGACTCCTTCAATATCTTAATAATGTCAAGAACCAGACTCTTGTCGCTGATGGCACCAAATGGGCAACTGACGATACAGGCACCGCAAGCAATGCACTTGTTGTTGTCGATAACAGCCTTGTCCTCCTCGTTGATGCTGATTGCTTTCACCTTGCAACTCTTGATGCAGGGACGCTTCTGTGCAATGATAGCACTATAGGGACATGCCGAAGCACACTTGCCACATTCGATACATTTCGTCTTGTCGATATGGCAGCGATGGTCGACAATGGTGATAGCATCCTTGGGACACACCTCCTTGCATGAATGCATAAGGCAACCACGGCACACGTCGGTGACAATCATGCCACCGGCGGGGCATTCGTCGCAGGCCTCGTCGAGCACCTCCACCACATTGGGGTTGTCTTTGTTGCCACCCATCACCATATGCACACGGTCCATAAGCACCGCACGTTCTTTGTGGATACAGCAACGCGTGTCGGGTTTGGGACCTGGGGCGATGGTGCGAGGTATGGTGTACACATTCTCCAACCCGCCCTCATAAGCCCGACGGATGACCTCCATCAGGACTTGGTATTTAATCCATTGTACGTTAGTGTCAAATAGTTTCTGTTCCATAATATATCAATGACTGGAATTAAAGGATTCCATACATTTTTAATCATAATTTACTGTTACCAACTTGCCCATCTTGCGCAGGTTGTCGGCCAGGTGTTCGACGAGCTTGAGTTTCATAGTAATGTCAATCTCCAGCCCAGCATGGGCGGCGTTGACATTCTGCCCTACGAAGAATACGATGTGCGTAGCTTCCTCAAAAATGATGTTGGCCAACAATGAGCCACCGTCTTTCTTAACGTAGGTCTTGGGGGTGAGGTCTTTGACAGAGACGTATTTCTCCGAAAGCGCCAACAGACGGCGCAGGGTGATTACGCCTTCGGTAGTAAGGTCGATACCATCAATAAAACCAATCGGCGGCACTTCCTTGTCGGGAAAATCGAAGCTCGTCTTAAGCTCACGTCCCAGACAGCGGGCCACCACCTGCGATGTAGTTCCACCGCACACAATGCGTTTGTCGGCACCGCTCATAAAGCGCTGCACATATTCGGCATCCTTCTCCTTGTCCACAGGCGGACCCACCATGATATGGGTCTCGCAGCGTGGCCGTAGACGGATAGCGGCAACCGTAGTGTCATCGCCAGGGCGGTCGAGGTAAAGGTCGTTGCAGGCCGATGCCAAGAGGCATGCGGCAGCACGCGCTGACATGTGGGCATCAATATAATGATCTAGGTGATCCTTAATTTCTTTGCGTTGCCAGCCAAAGTTCAGCATCTGTCCGATACCAGCATGTATAGTACCATCGCTCATCACAAAAACCAAATCACCTGATTCCAGATGCAACTCGGTATGGTACACCTTCTTGCCACAGATGTCCAGCTCCACTCTAGGGAAGTCGGTTGTATGGCCATTGTGGTACCAGATAGCTTCAGGGTTGTCAAATTCAAAGAGATGGCCTTCTCCCATGTTGTTCACATGAATGAGGGAGAAAGTGCTGTAGGCCACTTGGCGTTCTTTGCAAACGGGAAGGGTCTGGATAATGGTCTCAACGCAGTCCTGCATGTCGGCTCCACCAGCAGTCATCGTGCACAGAATCTTGCTGGTGAGCGTAGAAAGGATGTTGGCTTTCACGCCGCTGCCCAACCCATCGGCCAGCACAAGCGTCGTCCACTCGTCGTTCAAGCATATCTCAACGTTGTCGCCGCAGAGTTCCTCGCCATAGTGGTTCAGCGAGGTGTAGCCATAGTCAACACAGAGCTGTTTCATACTTTAGCTGTTTTCCAGTCCGTTGGGCGGCCGTCTACACCAAGGTCTCCTTGGCCGTCGCTGAGTGTCTTCTTCAACTTGAGCAGCGCCACTTTAGTTTCAGCGGTAGTCTCGCCCAACAGCGAGGCTATCTCCTGTGCCACACGCATCTGCTTCATAATGAGGTCGTCGGTGGTTGAGATTGTGTCCATACGCACCTTTTCCAGCTTTTTGTCGTAGTTCACCATATCGGAGATGTCCTTCATCAAGCCGAAAAGCAGATTCTGTTCACTCAACAGGCTGACTGTCAAACTGAGGTATCGGTTGGTAGAGGTAATATGCAGACGGGGATTTTCCACACGCTGCTTCTTAGAGTAAGCGTTATAGAAGTCTATAGGTTGGAAGCTTTCAGCCACAGGACGGCCTACCACGCTCTCGGGCGTACCGGTGAGGCCGAGCATCTTCATAGCCGAAGCATTTATATCCACAATATTCATGTCGGGGTCGACAATCATCACACCTTCAGGCGAGTTGCGGACGATATCCACAGCCAAGCTCTCTGCGCGTTTGCGCATATAAGGCAGACAGATGTCGATATCGGCATAGCCGTTCACCACAGCCCAAGCCTTTTCGCGGCAGGTGCGATAACCACAGGCACCGCAATCCAGTTCGTCGGCTTTGGTCAGCTTGCCGGTGCGACGCAGCACGTCCTCGATTTCTTTCTCTGTGGCAGGACGGCTTTTGGCGCGCAGTCGGGGATGGACATAGGCAAGCGAGACTCCAGCATCAGGAGCGGGCTGGTGCTTGCGTGTGGCCATCTCGTGTTCCACATAGCGGTCAATATCAGCCTCGGCCTTTATCATGCCGCCTTCGCGTACTATAGAGCAGGGGCCGTTGATGCAGCCACCTGGGCACACATTCATCTCGATGAACACGTGGTCCATCGATTCTATATTCTCCAATACGTCGGCAATGCGGTCTACACCATCCACCGACATATATCTGTATCCTTCTGGCAGAGCATCGAATGAGCGGATGATGCCCTGGGTTGCAGGGTAGGCTTTGGCACGGTTGGCTACCGTGGTCTCATCACCCACCGTCAGTTTGTTTATAGTACTGAGGTCAATGCCATTCTCTTCAAAGAGTTGCAACAGCTCTTCAAAGGTGATGACGGCATCTATGGCGTGCTCATCGGCCTCGCGCTTCTTTGCGATGCAGGGGCCGATGAAGACCAGCTTAAGGTTCGGGTCGTTGCGGCGAAGCATTTTTGCATGTGCCACCATAGGCGAG
This sequence comes from uncultured Bacteroidales bacterium, assembly GCA_947303735.1. Lineage (GTDB taxonomy): Bacteria > Bacteroidota > Bacteroidia > Bacteroidales > P3 > Colimorpha. The sequence goes on from CAMYZD010000075.1 coordinate 8,922, forward strand.
TCGACAGGTGCCAGATACGGCAATGCTTTGGGGTAGTACATCTGTATCAGGCGGCAGGCAGCCGGGCAGGCCGAGGTGATGAAATTACGCATCTCACCTTGTGCTAATACCCGTTTGTATTCTTCCGTGACAGCCTGTGCTCCCACAGCAGTCTCTTCGGCAACGGCAAAACCGAGCTTGGCCAGTGCTATGCGTAGTATCGAGAAATCATCCTGGCCCAGGCTGCTGATAAACGACGGCGCCACGGTGGCAGCCACGCGGGCATTGCTCTTCAGCAACTCGCGTACCACGGGCAGCTCGCTATGCTCAATCTTGGCATGTTGCGGACACACCTTGGTGCAATGTCCACACAGGATGCAATGCTCCTCAATGATCTGCGCGTGGTGATCTTTAATATTGATAGCCTTTACGGGGCATTCCCTCAGGCATCGATAGCAGTCTTTGCATTGAACAGTCTTGAATTCCAAATACTCAGACATAATTCTAGTTGTATTAGTTTAAAAAGTTGTTGAATTAGTTAAGGAATAGTTTGGGGTAAATCTCTTTGGCAAACAGCTCCTCCACATTGCCGGCGTTGACGCTGTGCAATATGAATCCGTCCTCGGTCTCTTCCACCTGGGGTCCACGTTCCGAGGGTTCAATTCCTTCGCATCCTACGGTTACGCCCAAGGCGCAGTGACCGAGACAGAAGCTGGCTTGAAGATCGATGATATCCTCCACATCGTATTTTTTCAACACTTCCTTGAAGGCTTCGATAACCTCGTATGACCCTTTCAGGTGGCAGGAACTGCCAACACATACTTTGATTGTCATAATAATTACAGTATTGTTTTACTTATAGTTTTTAAGGAGTGAGCTTTAAGTATTAAGTGCGGGACAGAGCAGATACTGAGTCAGCCACTCACAGCTTAAAACTTAAAGCTCACTTTATAATAATTAGAATTACTTCTCTCTGGCTTCCTTGATGGCGGCCTGAGCTGCAGCCAGACGTGCCACGGGCACGCGGAACGGAGAGCAGCTGACATATGTCATGCCGTTCTTATAGAAGAACTCGGCTGCCGTCGGGTCACCACCGTGCTCACCGCAAACACCGCATTTCAGTTCGGGACGGGTTGCACGGCCACGCTCGATACCAATCTTCACCAACTCACCGACACACTCGCGGTCGAAGTTGTTGAACGGGTCAGCGGGGATAATCTTCTCGTCGACATAGGTCTTCACGATGGCGTTGACATCGTCGCGGCTGAAGCCGAAGGTCATCTGGGTCAGGTCGTTGGTACCAAAGCTGAAGAACTCGGCCACCTCGGCAATCTGGTTGGCGACCAAAGCTGCACGCGGAATCTCAATCATAGTACCAAACTTGTAGCTGAACTTAGTGCCATACTTGGCTTCCACCTCTTCCTTCACGCGGTTGGCGAGGGCTTTCTGGTGCTTAAGCTCGGCGGCATTGATGGTCAGAGGAACCATGATTTCCAGTTGCGGGTGGAATCCTTCCTTCATCAACTCCACAGTGGCGCTGAAGAGGGCGCGGAACTGCATCTCAGTGATTTCGGGGTAGATGATACCCAGACGAACACCACGCAGACCCATCATCGGGTTCACCTCGTGCATACCCTCGATGCGGGCGTGCAGTTTCTCGAAGTCAATGCCGCGAGCCTTGGCCACCTCGCGCTGTTTCTCTTCGGTCTGGGGGACGAACTCGTGCAGCGGGGGATCCATCAGGCGGAAGGTAAGGGGCTTGCCGTCCATCACCTTCAGAGTACCCTTGGCGCTCTCACGCACATAGGGCTCCAGCTCGGCCAAAGCAGCCTTGCGGGCATCCAGTGTGTCGGCCAGAATCATATTGCGGAGCTTCTCTAAAGGCACCTCGCTGTTCTCGCCATAGAACATGTGCTCGATGCGGAACAGACCGATACCCTCGGCGCCAAAGTCGATAGCCTTCTGAGCATCCTCGGGGTTGTCGGCATTGGTGCGGACACCCATCTTGCGGAATTTGTCGACCAACTTCATAAACTGCTGGAACAGGGGGTTCTCTGTGGCGTTGATCATCTTCACCTCTTCGTCGTAGACCCAGCCCTTCGAGCCATTGAGACTCAGCAGGTCGCCTTCGTGGAACACCTTGCCACCGATGGTCACGGTGCCAATCTCCTCGACGTTGACTTTCTTCTTGCCATATTCGTTGGTGCTGACAGAGGTACGCTCCATCTCAATCTTCACGGCGTCGCAACCCACGATGCAGCACTTGCCCCAACCACGGGCCACGAGAGCTGCGTGAGAGGTCATACCGCCACGGGCGGTGAGGATACCGTCGGCGGCACGCATACCTTCGACGTCCTCGGGGTTCGTCTCCTCACGGACGAGGATATTCTTAATACCGGCAGCCTGATATTCCTTGGCTTTCTCGCTGGTGAGGGCAATCACACCCACGGCACCGCCAGGACCTGCAGGCAGACCCTTGGCCAACACCTCGTGCTTCTTCTCATCGCTGGAATCCAGGATGGGGTGCAGCAGCTCGTCGAGCTGAGCGGGAGATATACGCATCACCACTTCGCTCTCGTCAATCAAACCTTCCTTAAGCATGTCCATAGCCATGGTGAGGGCAGCCACACCGGTGCGCTTACCCACGCGGCACTGCAGCATATACAGCTTGCCGTCCTGAATAGTGAACTCGATGTCGAGCATGTCGTGGTAGTTCTTCTCAAGGATAGCACGGATTTCGCAAAGCTCCTTATAGGTTTCGGGCATCAGTTCCTGCATCGAGTGCATGTGCTTGTTCTGCTCGTTCTTGGTGTCATCGTTCAGGGGGTTGGGGGTACGAATACCGGCCACCACGTCCTCACCCTGTGCGTTGATCAGCCATTCGCCATAGAACTGATTGTCGCCCGTGGCGGGGTTGCGGGTGAAAGCAACGCCCGTGGCACTGGTGTCGCCCATGTTGCCAAACACCATGGCCTGCACGTTCACAGCGGTGCCCCAATCGTCGGGAATACCCTCAATCTTACGATAGCTCACAGCCTTCTTACCGTTCCAGCTCTTAAACACGGCCTTGATGCCGCCTT
>CAMYZD010000076.1 GCA_947303735.1 uncultured Bacteroidales bacterium
TGAAGTCGTTCCAAGTGAGAGGACCTTGCGACCATAGGCGGCGGTCGGTCTGAGCCTGTAACATGGCAAATGCCAAAAGGCAAATACTAAAAGTCAGAAGTTTTTTCATAGATCAGAAGTTTTTTCATAGAAATGATTGTTTTCCTATGGGCGTACACGGGGGTACGAAGGGCGTACACGGGGGTACGCCCCTACGATTTGACGATGTGGAAGAGGTCGCGCCAGGTGGCTTTCTGCCCATAGCGGAGGATGGCACCGCGGTAGATTTTGGCCGCCACCCAGATGCAGAGCGGGAAGGTGGCAAGCAGCAAGATGACGGAGAGCACTATCTGCCAGATGGGCACGCCGAAGGGGATGCGGAAGAGCATGGCTATGGGCGAGGTGAAGGGGATGATGGAGAGCCAGGTGCTGAGGCTGCCCGAAGGCTCGTTGATCATGGCGGGCAGGAGCAGGAAGGTGAGCAGCAGCGGCACGGTCATGGGGAGGGTGAACTGCTGCGAGTCGGTCTCGTTGTCGACCAACGAGCCTGCCGCCGCAAAGAGCGAGGCATAGAGCAGGTAGCCAAAAAGGAAGTAGAAGACGAACAGGATGATAAGCAGCCCGAAGTTGATGCTGGCGAGCCCCTCGATGAGGTCTTTCAGGTCGTTGTCGATGCCTTCGCCAGCCTCGTACTGTGCCTGCTGATAACGGGCCGCTTCGTACTGTGTGGTGGCCTCGGTGCCTTTGCTAGCCACCTCGGTGACACTGTGGCGGCTGGTGGCCTGCTCAAAGAGGTCGGCATTGGCTATGCGCACACCCGACATGGCGATGCCGCTAAGCACCACCCAGAGGGCAAACTGGGTGAGACCGACAAGCCCGATGCCCACCACCTTGCCCATCATCAGCTGGAAGGGCTTGACGCTGCAGACGATGACCTCGACGATGCGGCTGGTCTTCTCCTCCATCACACCACGCATCACCTGCGAGCCAAACATGAATACGCCTAAAAACACCAATAGGGCAAGGACGGCACCGATGACGAGCTTTATCTGCAAGAAGCCGTCGCGACCCGTTTCGATGTCCTGCGTGCGCAGATGGATATGGGTGGATGTGATCATAGCATAGTCGTCGGGGGTGATGCCGTGGACATCGAGGAGAATGACGTTGCGGAGTATCTCCTGTAGCTGGCTGTTCACGTCGGACTGCACGGACATGGAAGGTGCGTCGGAACGATAGTAGAGAAAGGCATCCTGGGGGATGGAGGTCTCGCGGGCGGGGATGAAGACGATGGCGTCGAGGGTGTCGACCGAGGCCAGCTGCCGTTTGGCATAGTCGAGGCTGCCGGCATCGAAATAGGTGATGTCGCGACCTGAACGGAACTGCCCTTGGAAGAGACCGCTATCGTCCACAACCAGCACATTGGCATGTTCCATCGGCTTGGTGGCAAGCATGATGGGGATGGCATAGAGGGCTGCCAGCAGGATGGGCACCACGAGGGTGAGAATCCAGAAGGAGGGTTTCTTGACGCGCGTGGAGTATTCGCGCTGTATGACTAGGAATATCTTGTTCATTTGATGGGGTTAGTGGGTTTGATAGGGCTAATGGGGTTAATGGGAACGCACGGTGTTGATGAAGATGCGGTCGAGGTCTTGGCCGGGGTGCGAGGCCTTGATGTCAGCTAGAGAGCCTGAGAGCACCACCTGCGCATGGTCGATGAGGGCGATGTCGTCGCACAATTCCTCGGCCGAGGGCATGTTGTGGGTAGAGAAGATGACGGTGGCACCCTGCTCCTTGAGGCGCAGTATTTCGCGCTTAAGGATGTCGGCATTGACGGGGTCGAAGCCGCTGAAAGGCTCGTCGAAGATGAGCAACTGAGGGTTGTGCAACACGGTGACAACGAACTGCACCTTCTGCTGCATACCCTTGGAAAGCTCCTCTACGCGGCGGTTCCACCAGTCGGTAATTTCCAAGCGGTCGAACCACTGGCGAAGTCGCTGGGTAGCGGTATCCTTGTCGAGCCCCTTGAGGCGGGCAAGGTAGATGGCCTGTTCGCCTACACGCATCTTCTTGTAGAGTCCCCGCTCCTCGGGCAGGTAGCCGATTTGCATCACATCGGCATCGGTCATGGGGTGACCGTCGAAAAGGAGCGTGCCGCCATCGGGTCGGATGATGTGGTTGATGATGCGGATGAGGGTGGTCTTGCCTGCCCCATTGGGACCGAGAAGACCGAACACACTACCCCGACGCACATGCAGACTCACGCTGTCGAGGGCTCGGTAGGAACCGAAAGACTTGGAGATATTATCGATTGTAAGCACTTTGAGAATTGAGAATTGAGAATTGAAAATTGAGAATTGAAAATTGAGAATTGAAAATTGGCTACCGCACTGGGATTATTTCACTTTTAAAAGTATCGTTTCTGCCAAAAGGGAAAGGAGGGTAAGCAGCAAGAAGAGCCGCCAGAGGGGTTTGCCCTGATTGCGCTGCTGGATATAGTCGGTCAGCGATTTCTGGGCAGCGGTGGCGACGTTGCAATAAGCCAGGTGCATGTCGGACACCATCTTGCGCACCTCGTCGGGGCTGTAGAAGTCCATCACAGACTCCTCGCGGCTATAGTTGAAGGAGAGACCTTCGGCGGCGGATTCATCCCCTTCCCCTTTCAGCCGGTAGTTGCCGGCCTGAATAAGGGCATTGTGGGTCAACAAACACTGGCGCATGCCCATGCGACGGATGTCGGGAATAAGATCAGTGGGAGGCTCACCGCCACCCACCAGATGGGGCAGGCGGTCGGCATCGTAGCTGCCCCTCAGAGCAATAGGGGCTATGGAAGAGAGCTGATGATAAGGTTGCACGGGAGGAGTGCTAAAGAGGGCAATATTGAACAGGGTAGGCACAAAAAGCGCCTGCTGCACAAAGTCGGTATGTTCGGGCCGCAGCGGGGCGGCAAAAAGGTAGCAATAACCTTCGCCTACAGGAGTGCAAGTCAGGTAGTCGCTCCCGTCGAGCAGGTGGACGACCGACTGGCTGACAGTGCTGCCTGAGGTGGCAAGGCGGTAATGGCCTGTCACCGAGGGCAACTCCATATCGTCGTGATTGCCTTGGAACACTCCACGAAAGAGGGGCAGGTCGGTGCTGACCTGCTCGGCACGGCTCTTGGCATCGGTCCACGACGACAACTGAGGGGCCTGCATAAGGGAAAGAAGTCCATTGTATGAGTCTACTTCCGCCCCCTGGGCGGGAACCACGACCAGCGAGCCGCCAGCAAGGACGAAATCGTGAAGGGTCTGCGCCAGTCCGGAGGGGACTCCCTGCAGTTCGTCGAGTACCACGAGACCGCCCGAGGCAAATTGGGAATAGTCAATCTGTCCCACCGACACCTGACGGTATAGCACCATAGAGTCTCCCTCGAAGAGACGTTTCAGATAGGGATTCTCCCCCCTGTCTCCGACCACAGTGACAGGCAGCCGCCTCACGACTGGGAGGGTAAAGAAGAGCCTGTCGTCGAACGTGATGGGATAGTCGGTAGTTTCCACTCTGCCCTGCACCCACTGTTCATCGCCCAAGGTAAACACCATCTTGGCGACAGCCGACCCAAAAGGAGGCACATCGACCGATGCCACAGCCCGTTGCCTTTCGTCAACCAGCAGGCGCAAAGGGAGGCTCTCCACCAGTTTGTCGCCATCGTTGCGCACGGTTACCTCAACCTGTACCGCAGCCCCAGCAGCATAGGCGGGGCTGTCAAAGACCAGCGTGTCGAGGTGTATGTTGGCCACCTGACTACCGCCCAAAGGCACAAAGGTGGTGAGAATATTGCTGTCGGATGGGTAGTTGGGCAGGTCGGCAGTGCTACGCTGAAAGTCGCTGACCATATAGGCATGGCGGTTGCGACCCGAGGCAGAGCGGAGGAAGTCGTTCTGGCGGATGGCCACATGAGAAAGCCGCTGGGTGACGGCACTGGGCTGCAGTCCCTCAAGGGCAGAGAGAAACTCTTCGCGACTGAGCCATCGGAACTGAGCACCGTCGAGGTCGTTGGTCAGCAGTTGGAAATGGTCGTCGGGCTTATAGGCAGCCACGATTTCGCGTGCTTTGCGGCGCGCACTCTCCAATAGGCTGCCATCCATGCCGCCACTCTCCATGCTATAGGAGTTGTCGACATATACGCTCACAGCGGTGCCGCCAACCTGCAGTTGCGAACCTTTGTTGCGAAGCACCGGCTGGCAGAAAGCCAACACCAAACAGACGATGGCGAAAATACGGGTGGCCAAGATGAGAAGCTGGCGAAGATTGCGCTGCTTGCGGTCTTCGTTGTGCAGCTCCTCCAGCATGTCCACATTACTAAAGTACACTTTCTTATACCGCCGCAACTGCAAGAGGTGAATCGCTATCGGGATTCCGACAGCTACAAGACCTATGAGAAAAAGTGGATGGGTAAGCACGATGAAAAATTGAAAATTGAAAATTGAGAATTGAAAATTGAAAGTTTGCTGCCGCCTTATTTACTTTTTAGTTTAAAATAGTCGCACAGCCCACTGATGCCGCACTCGGTGCAATGGGGCTTGCGTGCCTGGCAGACATAACGCCCATGCAGTATGAGCCAGTGATGGGCTATGGGTATCTTGTCCTCAGGAATGTACTTCACCAACTCGCGCTCGGTCTGTAACGGGCTTTTGCTGTTCTTGGTCAACCCTATGCGGTTGGCGACACGGAACACGTGGGTGTCGACTGCCAAAGCCGGCAGGCCGAACACTACCGAGGCAATCACGTTGGCGGTCTTGCGCCCCACGCCTGGGAGCGTTTGCAACTCGTCAATGTCGCATGGCACCTCGCCGCCGAAGTCGGACACGAGCTTCTGCGCCATGCCTACAAGATGACGGCTTTTGTTGTTGGGATAAGAGATGGAGTGGATGTACTCAAACAGCTCATCGGGGGTGGCCGCAGCCATGGCTTGGGGGGTTGGGTAGGCGGCAAAGAGGGCCGGAGTGGTCATATTGACCCTTTTGTCGGTACACTGCGCCGACAGGATGACCGCTACCAATAGCTGGAAGGGGTCGTGGTAGACCAACTCCGTCTCAGCCTGGGGACGTTCTTTCTCGAAATAGGCTATCAGCCTCTCATAGCGTTCTTTCTTAGTCATTCTGTTCCTTTCTGGCATTCAGCTCTTCACTTTCAATGTCACCACCACTGGGTAGTGGTCGGAGATGGCTGTCCTCACCCGCTTATATGAAAGTGCCTCAATGTCGGGGGTATGCAGCACATAGTCGATGCGGAAGGCGGGGAAGGGACCGTGGTAGGTGGTACCCAACCCTCGGCCCTGCTCCACGTAGGGGTCGACAAGATATTTCGTAGCCTTCTGATAGAGATAAGAGGCCGGAGTGTCGTTGAAGTCGCCTGCCAGCACGAAAGGAATCTCAGACGACTCCACCCAAGGCTGCAACTCTTCATCCCATTCCTGCTCATGGCGCAGGGTGGTCTCTTTAAACTTGCGCATCAGGCGGTGAGTATTGCTGTCGGTTTGGGCATGCGTCAGACTTTCCAATGCCTTCATATCCTTCTCTGTCAGCTGGTAGGAGTCGAGGTGCACACAGCACACACGCACTTCTTGCCCACCCTTATTGATGTCGACACTGAATTTTGACTGGCTATGTATGTCGTGAACCCGTTCGATAGGACAACGGGAGAAGAGTATCAAAGGCGACGACACGCTGGAGCCTCTGACACCATAGTGATAGCGGTAGCCACGGGCATAGAGACTGTCGGCAAGCGACACATGACGAGGACGGAAGAACTCCTGCAGGCACATCACGTCGGGTTGCTCCTCATCCACGATGGAGAGGAACAGCACGGCACCGGAATCTGTGGTCATCGCCGTGTCGCTATCGAGACCACCAAAAGCGTGGGTGTTGAAGGTCATCAGCTTGATCTGGTCGTCGGCAGGCTCCACATCTTGGACGCCTCCCACCTGGAAAAACAGAGGGACGAACGACAGCCGCACCGCAATAGCCGCTACGGACAAAAGGAACTCCCACCGCGAAAGACAAAGCCAAATAATCACAAACAGAACATTGCACAAAAGAAGGAGAAAATAACCATAACTCAATATTGAGATAGGCACAAAACGGCTAGGAGCCACCACGCCTGCAAGTGTGGAGAATATCAGAGCCAACACTGCAAGCAGATTGATAATTAGCAGTATAATACGCAGTAGTTTCTTCATAAAGAGTGAATAGTTGAATTTGCAAAGATACAAAGAAAAATCGAGATTGCAAATCCTTATATTCTATAATCCCAAATCGGTCATTAGACCGACTTTTATATCCTTTCTCGCTTTTTAAGGTCTGTTTATGCCATATCAGCATTTCTTTCGGCATCTTGTCCACATCCCTGTCTCGCCGTAGCCCGCTACGCCTTCGCCAGCGATGCGGCCAATCTGCTCGAAACAAATACTAATCTGCCATAAACCCTAATGACCGATTTGGGATAATAGCAGATTGAAATTCGGAGAGTACAGGAATGCTAATGTTAAATCTGATACGATTGACATGACGACCTCTTTCGTATCTCAAAAATAAAGTGTATCTTTGCAACATGAAACAATATGGTCTAATAGGGAATCCCCTGTCTCACTCGTGGTCGCAACGCTGGTTTGAACAGATGTTTGCCCGTGAGGGAATTGGTTATGCCCGATACTGCCTCTACGAGATGCCCAACATCGAAGGGTTGCGCCAGTGGGTGGCAGAAAATGATATTCGGGGGTTTAATGTCACCATCCCTTACAAAGAGGCTGTCATCCCCTACCTGGATGAGCTGGACCGCACGGCGACGGCTGTGGGGGCAGTCAACTGTGTGGAGGTATCAGCGGGACAACTCATAGGACACAACACTGATGCACCAGCCTTTAGTTCTACTCTCAAGCCGTTGCTACAACCTCATCATACCCGCGCCCTCGTTCTAGGAACCGGCGGGGTAGCCCATGCAGTAGTCTATGCCCTAGGCGAACTTGGTATCGACTTCAAACAGGTGTCGCGACAACCTGAGAAACACCCTAGAGCTATCGGCTACCCCGAAGCCGCCCGCCTTGCCTCAAACCACCTCCTGATTGTCAACGCCACTCCTGTAGGCATGTACCCCCACGTAGAGGAGACCCCTTGGCAAGACAGCCACCTACTTGGTCCCCAACATTTATGCTACGACCTGATATACAACCCTACCGAAACACGCTTTCTGCGAGAAGCAACTGCGGCAGGGGCACGAACCTGCTGTGGGTTGGCCATGCTAGAGCGACAGGCCCTCCTCAGTTGGAACATTTGGGAAAAACAGGATATCAGTTACTCCGGCTGAATTTCATACCCATTACTGCACCAGAAACGTGTGGCTTTCGGTGTTGCCTCCCTCTGTCGAGATGAGCAACATATAAGTCCCTTGGGGAAAACCTCCTATATCTATGAGTTGAGACTTGGCATGTGCGGGAAACTCCTGCTCCAGCAGAACACGCCCTTGGGTATTGAAAATCAACAAATGAGCCGCAACACCCGGTTGAGGACGAGACACTTCCACCTGATGGGTGGCAGGATTGGGGCGCAGCGAAAAAGCCACCTGCTGGGGCATAGGAGAAAGACCCACCTGCGTAGTGTCGGGGTGGAGATATTCACCCAGATAGTCGGAGAGGTCGAGGCTCAGCAGTTGTGGAGGACAATTGATGCCCAACAATGACAGGCGTTCGTTGGTGAGATAATAGTGCAACCCATCGGCAGTGGTTATCGCTTCGGTTTGAGTTCCAATACCATTGGTTAGCGGCAGACGCAACTGCTGTCCTCCGAAGAAATCGGTTCCCTGAAAGTCGTAAAGCAAGTAGAGATACGGCTGGCAATAAGGAGTATAGCAGACGAACACCAGCAACTGCTGGTCAGGACGGTAGCAGGCACCTGTCACCAGCCCATATACGTCGGCCTCACCCCTAGGAAGAGCGGTATAACACCCAGGTTCCTTTGGCAGAACAAAGCAGGTGGTCTTCAACGAGGTCCACTGCTTGGTGAAAAGATAGAGGCTGTCGGCGTTAGCGATCATTGCCTCGCAGTCGAAATCGGTGGTAGGCAGTTCGTCCCTACCGGGGAGGGTGGGATCGTAGCCTTCATAGGTAAAGAAGATGGTGTCGAAATGGAAATTACCGGCCAGCAAGTCGGACTTGGCCAAACGCAACACTCGTAAATCATCGCGCAAATACTCATGATTGTTACCAAAGTCGCCAAAGTAAAAGTAGTGGTCATCCTGCCCGACCTCCTCCATATCGGAGAAAGGGGGTAGCGTATCGAGCGCTGGCAACTGCCGAAGAATGGCAGCATTTAGCGTATCAAGCCCATAGAACATCAGCCCCCCATGATCATTGGCCGTCCAAAGGATATCCTGCCAATAGAAAAGAGAGGAAGTGTTGTTCAACTCTGAGGGCAGACTGTCGACCACCACAGCAGTAGGATATGACTTTGCCTCTCCAACATGCTGAGAAAATGCAACTAGTGGACATATTGCCAGGTAGATAAAAGAGATAACTATCTTTTTTCCCATAAGACAAAAATACAACAAACTTTTCAATTATCAACAAATGGTGACTTCTATAAATCACCTCGAAGAGGTGTGACCATCAATAACACTGAGAAAAAGTCCAGTGGACTTTTGATAGCCATAAGGCACAGTGCGGTGGTAATCAAAACGTAAGCAAACTGCGTCTCGTAGAGACGCGACATTGAAAACGAATTAATAGAACCCACTAAATATTTGTTTTCGCAGTCTTTTATCAACACACCATTCTCCAACCACTAATCACTTTACTAAAGTTTGACAAGTTCTTTCCAGTCTAGTTTGGTATTGTACAGGGTCTTGACAAGGGTGTCTCAAAAGTCCCCAAAGGGGACGACAGACCACAGGCAGGGGTGTAAACCCCTGTACGAATGGTAGAAAAAAAAGGAAACCCGAAGGGGTGACACACCGTATGTTACCGGCTATCTGTCGCCCCTTCAGGGCTATGTTTTATCGTCCACAAGTACGGGGGCTTACGCCCCCGCCTATTATCTTTCAGGGGATTTCTATTTATCAAGAATTAGAGAATTGGAGAATTTGTAAACTACATATTTTGAATTTGATAAGAATTTGAGACTTTAATTACATGCAATTAATAGAAGTGGCCTTCAGTCCTTCAGACTTTTTGAAACGCCCTCAAAAGGGCAAAAAGAATCACGCCTTTGACCTTTTAGCCACTTGTCAAACTTTAGTCACTTTATTATTATAGTTCTCATTATTTTTTGTATCTTTGCAAGCGGAATGGAATCTGCACATAACACATTTTTCACAGACATTCAAGACGTTAAAGAGGACTTACACACCTTGGTCGAGCACGAAATGTTCGGCACGATTGCGTCACGGCTGTTTCCCGACACCCCTATTGAGGAGGTGAAACGCCAACTGATGGCTATAGATAGTGTGCGTCAGTTTCAACTGACTTTCATGTACCAAGCCTGCCAATGGGTGAGAGACAATACCATGACCCACTTCACCTTCAGTGGCACAGAACACATGGACAACCGTCCCGCCCTGTTTATCTCCAACCACCGCGACATAGTGTTGGACGCCATGATGCTGCAATACATACGGGCAACCATGGGACTGGACACTACTCACGTGGTCATCGGGGCCAACCTGTTCGAGATCCCCCTTATGTCCTTGCTGGCTAAGATGAACAAGATGTACAGCATCGGTCGCGGTGGTACCCCCCGTGAATATTACCAATGCCTTCTCACCCTGTCGCGACAACTGCGCCACTGGGTGACTGAGGAGAGGGGAAGTGTATGGATAGCCCAACGCAACGGGAGAACTAAGGATGGCGTTGACCACACCGACCCCGCTCTGGTGAAAATGATAGCCCATAGCAGCCCGAATCCCGACCCTGTGGTTGCCCTCGAGTCGATGCATATAACCCCTATCAGCGTTTCTTACGAGTGGGAACCCTGCGCCGCATTCAAGGCACGTGAGATGTGCCTTCGCCAGCAAGGCGAATACACCAAGGCTCCAGGCGAGGACATGCAGAGCGTCCTCAGCGGAATCTTGGACCCCAAAGGACAGGTACATTTCACCATCTGCCCTCCCCTCACCCATGAGGAACTATCAGCCACCAAGGGTTCACCTGATGCTGTAGCGAAGCTCATCGACCAGCGCATCAACGAAGGCTACCACCTATGGCAAAACAACTATATTGCCGAACAAATGCTGACGGGCAGCCCTATCGACGACAGCCCCGAAGCCCACGCCTTTGAGCGCTATGTCGACGAGGCTTGCCAACGTTTTCCATTGGGCGACGAATTCCGTCACCGGCTCCTCGACATTTACGCCCAAGCCTTACATTCAAAAAAATAATACCCAATCATATATGTTAGACAAACTAGAAGCCATCTACTCACGCTATCAAGAGATTGAGCAGCAGATGAACGACCCACAGGTCACCGCCGACATGAAGCGCTTCGTGAAGCTTAGCAAGGACTACAAAGACCTGCAGCCCGTAGTGAAAGCCTATCATGACTACAAGAACCTGCTTGACACCATTGCCGAATGCAAGGAACTGCTCAATACCGAGAAAGACGAAGAACTGCGCGAGATGGCCAAGACTGAGCTGGTTGAATGCAACGAGCGACGCGACAAGATGGAGGAAGAAATACGCATCATGCTTATTCCCGAAGACCCCACCGACAGCAAGAATGCCGTGGTAGAGATTCGTGGTGGCACAGGCGGCGACGAGGCCTGCATATTCGCTGGCGACCTCTTCCGCATGTACAGCCGCTATTGCGAGAAGAAACACTGGAAGATTGATATCGTCGACTTCAACGAAGGTACCGCCGGAGGATACAAAGACATCACCTTCAACGTCACTGGCGAGAAAGTCTACGGCATGCTCAAGTACGAGAGCGGCGTGCACCGTGTGCAGCGTGTGCCCGCCACCGAGACACAGGGACGTGTGCACACCTCCGCAGCTGGCGTGGTAGTTCTACCCGAAGCCGAAGAGCTTGACGTAGAGCTGAACATGTCGGACGTGAAGAAAGAGACCTTTTGCGCATCAGGCCCTGGTGGACAGTGCGTGAACACCACCTATTCTGCCGTGCGCCTCACCCACATACCTACGGGCATCGTCGTCTCAATGCAGGACCAAAAGTCGCAGATAAAGAATATGGAGAAGGCCATCGCCATCTTGCGCACTCGCCTATACGAACGCGAGTACAACAAGTATATGGAAGAGCTCTCATCCAAGCGTAAGACGATGGTTGCCACCGGTGACCGCAGTGAGAAAGTACGCACCTACAACTACCCTCAGAGCCGCGTGACCGACCACCGCATCGGCTACACTATGTACAACCTGCCCGCCTTCATGGATGGCGACATCGAGGAACTAATCGATGCCCTGCAACTGGCTGAGAACGCCGAGAAACTAAAAGAGTCGCTGGGTTGATGAAACGCGGAGCAGGCTATAGATACATCTTGACCTCCTACGCGGTGGGCATCGTGGTGTTCACTCTGTTTCGCCTGCTGAACACATGGGTGTATTGCCACAATGCGACGACAGTGCCCAACTTTGAAGGGCAGTATTTCCACGCATTGGTGATGGGTTGGCGATTCGACACGGTGGTCAGCTGCTACATGCTTACCCTACCTCTGCTGATGATGATTGTGGGCGAACTGGCACATATCAGAGCCAGAGGCTACTATCGGACGGCACACATCATATTGGTGACGCTCTACATTGTCGCCTTCTTTGCCTGTGCGGTCGACGTGCCTTTCTTCAGCTACTTCTTCACCCGACTGAATGCGGTGGCGGCAAATGAGATTGACTCGTTTGGGCTGATAGCCGACATGATATTGAGCGAGCCCGTTTATTTGCTGGGGTTGCTGGCGTTTGTGCTGCTGGCTGTGGGATATGCTTTTTTGATGCGATGGATTTTTCGAAGGCTGTTTCCTAATTGGG
>CAMYZD010000077.1 GCA_947303735.1 uncultured Bacteroidales bacterium
GGAGCTGTGGCAGATGGAACAAACTGATGATGGCACACGGCTGCTACTGGCACCGTTGCGCCTTCTGCGACACCAGCCTCGACTATATACTCCGCTACGACGTACCCACTGCCTCGACGGTGGTGGACCGCATGGAGCGCATCATAGCACAGACAGGCAACACAGGATTTCACTTTGTGGATGAAGCCCTGCCTCCCAAGCTGTTGGGCGAGGTGAGCCAAGAAATTTTGCGCCGCCGGCTAACGGTCAGTTTCTGGGGCAACATACGGTTTGAGAAGGCCTACACCGCCGAACTGTGCGACCTGATGGCAGAGGCGGGCTGCGTGGCGGTCAGCGGTGGACTGGAGGTGGCATCCGACCGGCTTCTAAAACTGATGGACAAAGGCGTGACCATCGGGCAGACCATACAGGCGTGCCGCCATTTTCGCAACGCCGGCATCATGGTGCACACCTACCTAATGTACGGCTTCCCCACCGAGACGCTCCAAGAAACATTGGATGCACTGGACACCGTGCGACGCATGTTCGACGAAGGCATTGTGCAGAGTGCTTTCTGGCACCGCTACGCTATGACCTGCCACAGCCCATCGGGTCGGCAACCTGAGCAATACGGGGCCCGACGCACCACGTGCGAACCCCACCCATTCTGCAACAACGAGGTCGACTGGGCACCACGGGAAGGCTTTGGCGATGCCCAATTTGACTATGATATAGACGAGGTGGGCAACGGACTGCGCATCGCCACCTACAACTATATGAACGGGCTGGGCCTTGAGCAGCCCGTACGCAGCTGGTTCACCGGCATTCGATTTCCAAAACAAAAGAAACACTCCTCACGATGAAGCAAAAGACTCGGTCTTGGTTGTTGGAAACTATCGTGGCACTTCTCGCCACCACCTGCTTATTGCTATTCTATTTCCCTCGACAGTCGGAAGAATTAGTAAGTATCGAAGGGTATGAGAAACATGGTAGCTACCTAGAACACAAAGAAATATACCCCACACTGGGTATACTTTTTGGCCAATACTACCGCTGCCTGCACCTGAGCAACAGTCCAACCACTTTCCTCCTCGACTTTGCCTTGCCTGGCACATATTCCAGTGGCGACAGCCTTCGGCTGTGGATTCGCCCCCGAGACCAAAAGAAGATAAGTGCCGACCCCGACATCGAAGTCAGAGTCTATGCTGTCGACTTCCAAAACACCTACACCCACCGCTGGACTCACTGCATTGCCGAGCATCCCCATGGGCACGGAGCCTTCCTCGCCCTCGGCATCATTCTGACAATGTTATTCCTTGTCCTATTGGTGAAGAGAGCCTTCTTCGACCTCAACAAGAAAAGTTTCCCTTAACCCTTTCATGGGGATACCCTGAGACATAAAAAAGGGACATCCATCGTGGAATGTCCCTTTCTCTTTGTATGGATAATAATTCTAGTCTACGTCACGGACTAGGCGGACGGCAAGGCCCCAATACCTACTAGCATCAAGACAAGACACACTACCTCCTGCATAGTTAGTGTTACAGCTTAGTTTAAAATATTTTCCGGAATTGCCATTTATTGTACTTGACCAATAGAAACCGTCTTCCCGATTATTACCTTGATCGTTACTATTCCAAGTCAAAATACTACGATAGCCACTACACGGTAAGAAGACACAACCATCATTACTCAATGTAACCCATTGTGCTTCAGTAAAGGTACAGAAACCATTGGGGAGGGTCCAGTTAGTTACATTATAAGGAGACGTATAATTATCCGGCATTAATATAAAACCATAATACTCTGTTGACCCGATGGTAATTTTAGCAAGTCCTTGCTTAGCATGCCTTGGATGCTGATAATTAAAATTCACATCCGTCAGGTATTGCCATTCTTCGCTAGTTAATGTGCGCCATTTATTTGGCTGATTACCACCATTACAAATCTCATTCACACCCCAATCGTATGAGTTGGAAGCTGAAAGATTCTCAGATGGCGTATTATGGTATTGACCATACAACGTTGGAGAATAACTAGGATTTCCCTGTCCACTAGTTCCAAAGCCGAAAAGGTCAATCCATGCATTCTGGCTCTCACGGGCGGGAGAAGCCGTAGTATTGCCTGCAGCATTGCCAATGATATCCCACTGATTCGGGGCAAAACGCCACATACCCTTACTCGCCAGATACTGAAGGTTGCCCTGCGAGAAACGTACTTTCTTAGTGGCTGAAACCGAGAACTCACCAACGCCCAAGCCTGGATACGAAGGCTGAACAGTTTCAGGGCTGTTCGGCATTGCAATGTGATAAATCATATTAGAAGCAATATTAGTGTTAACGGTGGTGGAACCAGCAGGGACCGTAGCTTCTGCAGAATACCGCTTTACCACTTGAGGATTATTTTCAGTACCTTCATATATGTAAACTTCTACCTTGAGATTTTCATAGTTATTGGCAGGTACCACAACATAGAAGGGTCCTGGCGTAATACCTGCATTTGTTCCACCGTTGCTTCCGTTAGAGCCATTGGTGGAGCAGTCGAGAATAACGGTATGGTTATCTGTGTAGTAATTGTTTGCCATGTATGTATCGGAAATCGTAAGGCTCGGAGTGCTTTCACTTGAAATGGTCGCCTCGCCCCACAAGTAATGGTTGTTGCTCGTAACCTGAATGTAAGCCACTTTCTTTGCCTCGGGAAGAGTCACCTCTATCAAGCTGCAAAGATTGGTGAAATTAAGCGTGCGACGACCTGTATTTGAGCTATAGGCTGCCATGGGCGCTTTGATAATCTGTTTGTTAGTAGAAACATCCTTCCTATATATTTGCACTTGGGGCAATAGAATAGTAGGATAGCCACTAGTGCTGGAGGAGATAATCTTATCGCATGGATAAATGGCATAATAGCCACCACTATTAACACTAACACCATTGATAGCAGCAATAGTTTGATTTTGGTTATTAACTTGGGAAGTAGACAAGGTGACATAATATTCATCACCATTGATCATCACTGTGTCACCATCGTGCCAATAGGCAAAATGAGTACCCTCTACACCACCATCCACATATACCTTAGAACCATTATTTCCATACGATGCAATACTGGCTCCAAAGTCAACAAAATCATTATCTTTATTGCAGGCACCAAAGAGGGCTGTGCAACCTAGTGCCACAGCTATATAAAAGAAATGTCTATTATTCATCATTCAGTTGGATTTAAAGATTGAAAATAAGGGTGGATAATTAGTTCCTCCTATCAAATAGGCCATCATATCCATATTGAGTCAAACCCGACTTGTTGGTTTCGGGGTCATCAGTCACTATACCCGTTTCAGGGGTGCCACCGAAATTAAAAGTGCCAGCGGTTTGATCTTGACCATTACTAGTAAGGAAACCGCTTTCTACTTTGAACGAAATCACCTTTATTACAGGCGAATCATACTTGTTTAACTATGTCATCTTTTTGTTATATTTTAATATTATATCATGCATACAAAACCACTACAACAACTTCGTTTACACACAATTAAAGCACACAACTACCACTTGATTTGCGCTGCAAAATTACTCATTATTTTGGAAATATGTAACACGGTCGAGTTGTTTAAATTTATTTAATCCGACCGTTTAACTATTTAACAATACCCTCTTTAAAAACTAATATTCCTCTTCCACTGAGCGTATTTGATGCGGTTCAGTGCCATGTGGCGCGTTGCTTTTTTGAAAGTCGCCTCGTCGGCATCTGCCAACTGTTCCAATCGTCCCTTATCATTGTCGTTCAATTGGTAACACGTTGCTGCCTTAATGTTGTATGGGCACACCAGCTGGCAGCAGTCGCACCCAAAGGCATAGCCCGACAATCGC
Organism: uncultured Bacteroidales bacterium; assembly: GCA_947303735.1. Taxonomy (GTDB): domain Bacteria; phylum Bacteroidota; class Bacteroidia; order Bacteroidales; family P3; genus Colimorpha. The sequence goes on from CAMYZD010000077.1 coordinate 3,846, forward strand.
ACCTCGTCGGGCAAGGTTTCTGCACGATTCTCTATCGTATGATACGAGGCACAGCGACGTGCATCGTTCCAATAATCACCATTTTCCAAATGCACCAAACAACTATTGGGGCAAGCCTCCACACAACGGTGGCAGTTGCCGCAGCCGTTCTCCATCGGTATGTCGTATTGGTCTGACGAATACGTTGTCACCAATTCTCCAATGTAGCAATAACTCCCCAACTCGGGATTTACCAACAGCGTGTTGCGTCCCCGCCAACCCAGTCCGGCACGCACCGCCCACGCCCTGTCGCTAATGGGCACGGTGTCCACACACGGCTTTGCCTCAAAATCGGGATATTCTTCCCGAATGGCTGCAATCAATTGAAACAGCATTCCTTTCACCCGCTCGTGATAGTCCTGTCCGTAGGCATATTGGGCAATCTTCGCCTTGCCCTCCATACGCTGCGACGGCTTATAGCCCAACAATACCGAAATCACCGAACGCGCCCCCGGTAACAACAGCCGTGGGTCGTAGCGCATATCCACATGTTCAGCCATATAGCCCATATCGGCATGGCAGCCTTCTGCCAGCCACGGACGCAGGTGCAACTCCTCATCGGTCAATGCAGTTGCCTCCGCAATGCCGCAGGCATCGAAGCCCACCGCTTGGGCAGCCTCTTTTACTATTTGAGAATTGAAAATCGAAAAGTGAGAATTATCAGTATGCGATAATTGCCCCCTCTTTAGAGGGGTGGCCGTAAGGCCGGGGCTTATTTCACCATTATCAACTTTCAATTTTCAACTTTTAGTCTTCATTTTTCGAGGCCTTCTTGCTTCCCTTGTATAGTTCAAACTGCAAGAACCGGCAGTCTAACTGACCATTCATCAGAGGTATCTTCTTGCTAGGTTTCAGCCCTATATGCTTCATAGCCTCAAAGTCGCTGGTGATAAGCCACGCCTCGCAATTCTCGCCATATCTCTTTTTAAACGTGTCGCCCAACTGCTCATACATGGCATTCAAGTCCTCCACCTTGATACGCTCGCCATAGGGAGGGTTGGTGACAATCAGGGTCTTTCCTTCGGGCGGATCTTGGTCTTCGAACGAGCCGTTGAAGAGCATCACATCCTTATGCAGCTTGGCGTATTCAAGGTTCTTCTCAGCCTGTTGCAACACCTGTAGGTCGATGTCGTTGCCCCATATCTCGCAGTCGAAGTCGCCCGACCCAATCTTTTTGTCCTCCTGTGCCTTCACACTTTTCCACTCGCCCAAATTGAACTCTTTCCAACGCTTGAAGGCGAAACGGTCCTCGCGATAGTACTGGGCGGGAATATTGTTTGCCATCATCGCTGCCTCTATCAGCAGTGTGCCCGAGCCGCACATGGGGTCGTAGAAGTTGCAGTCGCATTTCCACCCTGCCAACTTAATCATGCCTGCCGCCAGCACCTCGTTGATAGGTGCCAAACCCACAGCCTGACGGTAGCCGCGCTTGTGCAGCGACTCGCCGCTCGAGTTCATCAACAGCGTCACATGATTGTCGCGTATATGCAGGCTAAACTTATAGTCGGCATTCTCAGTGTCCACCGAAGGACGTTGTCCGAAATTACGACGGAAACGGTCCACGATGGCATCCTTTGTCTTCAAGGCAGCATAATACGAATGGGTGAACACCTCGCCACTTGTGGTACTCTCAATCATAAAGGTGCAGTCCACGTCCAAAATCTTCTCCCACCGTATCTTGTACACCTGGTCGTACAACTCCTGTTCGTTGTTGGCATCAAACTCGGCAAAGGGCTTCAATATAGCCAGTGCCGTACGGCACACATAGTTGGCTCGATACAACAGCCGCATATCGCCTTCGAAGGCTACCGCACGACTCAGGCACTCGATATTCTCAGCACCGCACTCCCGCAATTCTTCCGCCAACACCTCTTCCAAACCCATCATGGTCTTTGCGACCATCTTAAATTTTTCTCTGCCCGACTGCTGCGGCACCACTTTGCCATTATTTTTTTGAATAATCATATCTTATTATTTTGATTCTTTATTTTTAGGTTTTCTCCAATTGTGTATTCTATGCTGCACCTTGCGCCCCCTCAACTTGCCGTTGAGGATGGCAGTGTTCAGTTCGTAGCCCATCATTATCACCAACCCATTCAGGAAAAGCCACAACATGGCAATCAGCAACGTGCCGATTGAGCCGTACAACAAGTTATAGCGGTTGAAGTTGGCCAAATAGACTTTAAAGCCCCACGAAAGCAGTATAAACATGATGGTCGCAAACATCGCACCCGACGAGAAGAAGCCCACCCGCTGTTTCTTCAGCGGAATGATATAGTAGACCGAGCTCAGTGTCAGCAATGCCATAAACACCAATATTATCCATCGACCAATACCGATGACGATATGTGTGAACGAACCCGGAATCAGCACCCCGTTCTTAAACAGCCACAACAGGATGGTCTTGTAGCCGATGAGCAGTATCAGCACCAGCACTACCATGAAGTAGAGCAAGAATACCAGCAGTATGCATATCGGGTAGCGGCTCACAAAGCGTCGTTGTTCGTTGTTGCGGTCAGCAAAATACATTATCATACCGTGAATAGCGTTGGCCGCCAAAATTATCGATGCAGCAAAACCTATCGACAACAAGCTGGTATGCTTGTGGCCCATCACATCGTTAATGGTGTTGGCCAACGGTGTGAAGACACTCTCAGGGACAATGTCCTGCAGCTGAAACAGCAGCTCGTCCTGCAATCCGTCGAATGGCAAGAAGGCAATCAACGTGAACATGAAAATAAGCAGCGGAGGCAATGCCATCAAGAACGAGAATGCCAGTCCCTTCGCCGCACGCCACAGTTTGCCATCGATGATGCCCTGCAGCAAATAACTCACCACATCATATAGCGGCACGCCTTTGTTGCCGGGCAGCGTCGTGTTGTGCACCAAATAGCGTCCCAGCCTCACCGTGCGACTCTTCACCACACGATCCTTGAGCTCCTTGATATGGTCGAAAAGGTTCATATTTCGAATCCGTAGGGGCGTACCCCCGTGTACGCCTATCCGACAGATGGGGCGTACACGGGAGTACGCCCCTACAATATTATTTTTTCACAAGTGATATGTCCATACTCTTGATATGGTGCGTCAGCGCGCCCACAGAGATAAAGTCCACCCCCGTCTCGGCATACTGGCGCAACGTCGCGTCGGTGATGCCGCCGCTCGCCTCGGTCTCATAATTATGATTGTCAGCGGCGACACGCCGCACGGCCTCGCGCAGCGTAGTGGTGTCGAAATTGTCCAGCATAATACGGTCCACACCTCCGTGCTTCAGCACCTGTTCCAACTCGTCGAGGTTGCGCACCTCTATCTCAATCTTCAGGTTCTTGCCTTTCTCTTTCAGATAGGCACGCGTGCGGTCGATAGCCGCCTCAATTCCGCCAGCAAAATCGATATGATTGTCCTTCAACATTATCATATCGTACAGACCGATACGGTGGTTAGTACCCCCGCCGCACTTCACAGCGTATTTCTCCAGCAGGCGCATATTGGGCGTCGTCTTGCGGGTATCGAGCAATTGGGTGTGCAGCCCTTCGAGCATCTGCACCATGCGGTGTGTCTCGGTGGCAATGCCGCTCAGCCGCTGCATGAAGTTCAGCGCAGTGCGCTCGGCAGTGAGGATAACACCCGAAGCACCTTCCACCATCATCAGCACATCGCCCTTCTTCACACTGTCACCATCCTGTTTCAAACAGGTCATCTTAATGGGCACAGTACTGTGGTAAAACCAGTCATTCACTAGCTGGAATACCCGCTCGCCTACCTCCATGCCGCAGACTATACCGTCCTGCTTTGCCACCATCTTAGCGGTGTTGGTTGCTGTCGGCGGAATACATGCCAATGTGCTGTGGTCGCCGTCGCCCACATCTTCGAGCAACGCCATGCGTATCAGCTCGTCCAAATTAGGGATACTATTCATGTCAAAAAACTATTATGTCTACGGCATCACGCCCATGAGCTTCATCGGCAACACACCGTTTTTAAACTGCAAAGATACGACTTTCCGTTCAATTATGCAAAGAAAAACATTTATCAAAAATTGAAACACCTGTGTACCAGTCACTCACAGAATCAATTCTTTCACCAAGTCGCGCTGCATTTTACATTCCAAGACAGCCATTATTCCTCATTTTCACACCCTTTTGAACCTCTGCTCGCTCCTTTTTCTGTTTTTTTACACAACACAATATAAATGGCGTACTCACGTTATTATGACATATTTAACACTCTACAAAAAAACAGCACCATGGACAGCCCTATCGAAGAAGGCAAATTATTGTTACTGAAGAATAAAGAGAAAGTATTCAAGAACTATTTTATCGAATTTGTAATCATACTGTTAGTTCTTTCTGTGGCTGATTGGGTCGTCGACATCTTCTTCCTCAAGTCGTTCTCGTGGTGGGAGATACCGCTGGACATAGTATTGAGCGTAGTCATCGCCCTTGTCTCCGCCCGGCTGCAAGTGCGCTGGAACCGCCGCCGCGAGAAAGAGAACGCCTATTTCCAAGAGAAATACGGAAAGAAATAAGCGTCAAGAATCGGCTTTACTCCCACCACTTTACCTACTTCAATAATCAATGAAACATCAATTATTAGACAACAGAGGAAAGAAACTAGAGAAGTATATTTCGAATGTGGAATTATAGGCGGATGCTAAATCCCTGCTTATCATATAGTAGAAATATTTTATGCAATTTTGCAATCAAATTGCAAAATTGCATAAAATATTTGAATGGAAGAAGTAAACTTCGATAGTTTTACCTCCTCACCACAATTCTCCGTGCGGGAGCGTCGCCAATCTTCACAAGATAGGCACCTGAGGCAGGCACGTCGAGCAGCACCTCCTGCATCGTCTCACGCCGCGTGGCAAGCAACCGCCCCACCACATCATAGAGATACACAGGATACCCCTCAGCATCCTCCACAACTATCATGCCGCCACGCTGGTATATCTTAGCGTTGAGCAGGGTGATATTGTCAATGCCCTCACCCTCCTGGATGTAGATTGTATCGTGGACATAGATTGTGTCGTGGATGTACCTATCTCGATAGATTGTATCGTGATAATATACAGTATCGTAAACAATATGATTCACAATTGTGGTATCATGGATATATACGGGGTAAAAAAGTGTATCATGGATATAGTTGTTAATAAATGTAGTGTCGTGGATATAGTTAATTAATGTATCGTGAACATAATGGTTAACAAACACTGTGTCATAATTCTCAAGTATGATATAAGTGGTGTCATGAATATACACTGTGTCTTGAGGCAGACTATCCACAGCGAATACAGCAACATAGCTGGCATTTGTTGTTGCAATAAAAACCAATGGATTTATCTGTGAACCGTTGCTCCATCCGACAAAGTGAGAACCAGAAAAAGGAATTGCGGTCAGCGTCACTGTGTCACCAGTAGAGTATGCTCCACCACCCGTCACCCTGCCAAGGGTGTAATCATTGGGGATTACATTTATTGATATACAATCTTCAACATAATTAGAAAAATAACTCCATCCTACAGTTCCCATATAGTTAGAAGATGCCCCACATGGAACATGGATGGTAATGTTTGATGGACTATTATTAAAGGTGCATGGAGTTGGGTATGATGGATGATTCGCTAAGGTCGGAGGCACGCTTCTTCTCATTGTAATTGTTGATAATCCTGAACAATATGAAAAGGCAAATTGACCTAACCATGAAACAGAATTGGGAAGAGTAATTGATTCTAAAGATGAACATCCATAAAAAGCTTCATTTCCTATTCCCATGACAGAATTTGGTATGACAATATAACTCAAACTCGTGCAATTCTTAAAAGCCATATTAGGTATTATGCTTACTGGACCTGTAATGGTGATTGAATCGAGACTTGAACACCCATTAAATGCACTACTTCCAATTGTGTCAACAGTATATGGTAATAATAATGAGTGAAGTCCATAGCAGTTCATGAAGGCACAATTCCCTATTGATGTTACTGAAGCGGGAATGGTGATATGCTGTAAAAAAGAACAACCACAGAATGCATAATTGCCAATGGTTGTGACAGAGTTACCAATATTGACAGATAATAACCCCGAGAATGGTATACAAATAGAATCTGGAATGATTCTCACATTATTTCCAAAGTTAATGGTTGAAACATTTGTACAACCTTGGAATGGGTGGATATATCCTGAAGTACCCCAACTAGGAAGTATTACACTATCAACATCATAACAAATAGTTTGTAGTCCAGTACAGCCCATAAATGTTCCTCCACCAATTTCCGTAACAGAATTGGGTATAGTTATTGAGTCTAATCCTGTGCAGTACCCAAATGCTCTACTTCTAATAAACTGTATCGTGTTAGGAATAGTGACATTTGTTAAACTATCACATCCCCAAAATGAACGAGTGGTTATTTGTTTTACAGCATAGGTATGACCTAAATATGTTACGCTGTCAGGAATAACAAGATGCCCTGTTGGTTTATTATATCCGACCCAAGGATTATTGTAATTCCCAGGATATACTATAGACACACTGGATGAATCATAAAAAATATCATAGTATATTGTTTGACCACTTGGAGCAACTGCGCTAAAATGATATGCTAATGCTCCTTTTGCTATCACCATCAAGGTCAATAATAGAAATAATCGTTTCATGTTCATTTACTTTTTTTAATTCTTTTTTCTTTTGGACAGATAGTAAGTTCGGGAGATATAAATGCAATTTTGTTCCCCGTTTTTGATACCATGCTCTCGATTTTAATTATCCAGCCAGTTGAGGTATTCAATTGAGAGTCAAAAGTGTCATTACTTTTTTTTAAGTTTGTCTTTTTCAAATAAACTGCATGCCTTTTGGCTGCATCTTTTAATGTTTCCAAATCTCTCTTGAACTCATTCTCATCTTTTGGTTTTACACGCTCACGAAGGTCTTTCATAAACTCTTCTTTCATTTGTCCGTTTTCAAATTTTAAAGCCCCAATTGCGCACATATTATTTTCTGCAATGGTTCTTCCCAGAACATTCATTGTACTGAAATTCAATCCCTCCCAAGTGTTAGATGGTCTTTTTCTAAATTGCCATGCTACTATTTGTTCCCCAGTAATAGTTTTATATTCTTCAAGTGTAATATAACGATACGATGCATTATGATAACCTATTTTTCCCCCATCCACGCCAACAGTCTGTCCGCTTGCGCTTAAATACTGAATTGCCTTAGTATGCAAATCAATAATTTTTTGCAAGTCAGGCATGGTTATCCTATTATCACATAAGCTCCTAAAATCCCCACAATTTCTTGTAGTCACCTTGAATAAAGGATCATTGTTAATTTTTAAGTTTTTCATCTATTTATCCCTACATGTGTCGGGCACAACCTTTAGAAAGGTGTTGATTCCCGTAGAACACCTCGAACATTATAAGCAGACATAAAAAAGAGCGCGGGAATCTGCCACTTTGCTTATCCCGCTTGTTTAGGCTCTCGCATTGCCCTTTGGCCCAGAATAAGCAATGCCGAAGCCCACGCTGACGGTATATAGTAGAACACTATATGC